>NZ_WWTL01000034.1:0-1118 GCF_009874105.1 Clostridium sp. BIOML-A1
CTTCCATATTATCCGTTACTTGTCCGGTCACTTTACGTTTGCCTCCAATGGTGTGCTGCCGGACAGCTTTATATACAGAAATACGCTTGCCGTTTACTTCATATTTGATACCCTTACCATCAAAAAGTATCCCCAAAATTTCGGCAACAGTCTTATTCTTGGCATCAATCGATACTTTCTCATTAGTATTTACATCATTGTTTCGAATCAGAAAAGAACAATCTGTTTTCTCCTCTATTTCTTTAAATACTTTACTTAACGGTACATTTTTTTGCTGGATAGTAATCCTAACCTCTTGTAAGGGTGAAGCAACACCTGAGAGAGGCAAAAGAAAAACAAAAAAGAAAAGCAAAATCTGTGTTCTTACCAATAAAAGATTAGCTCCGGAATGACAAAATAAATATGTCATTCCGCTATAAAAACATTTTTTTTTCATACATTTGTACTGATTTAAAGATTTTCTTAAAAGATAACTTAAATTCGGAATCGGAGGACATACCCCAATATGTATCTCCGATTTTTGTTTTTTTACGTACAGTTTTCCATAATATTCTTTTTGAAGGTTACTACTTGATTGACTTATCGGTAATAGTAATCACATTACCACTCCGACTCCAGCTATATTTATTGTCGACATCCATATAGTCCAGTATTTCTTCAACCGTAAGTTTAGGGCTAATACTTCCTGAGAAGACCTCTTTATCCAGATATTTACTGTGGATAACAATCCGCACATCATACTTACGCTCGATAGCTTTCATTATTTCAGGTACTGATGCATTGACAAAACTCAAACGACCGGTAGTCCATTGTGAAGTTTGTAAAGCATCTACATGATGATGGTTCATTTTACCGCTTCTCTTATCATATGTCAACTGTTCATCGGGGGCAAGAATCACATTGTCCCGAGTTTCGGAAGCGGAGAATACATTTACTCTTCCTTTTATCAGACTGACTTCTATTTCAGAATCTTCCGGATAAGAACGCACATTAAAAACCGTACCGAGTACTTTGACATTTATATCATCGGCATGAACAATAAAAGGTTTCTCCTGATTTTTTTGTACTTCAAAATATCCTTCACCTATCAAATAGACTTCCCGGCTCTTTTTACGGAG
>NZ_WWTL01000035.1:0-1078 GCF_009874105.1 Clostridium sp. BIOML-A1
CTTCCGGTTCGTTATAACTATTTCTCCGGTTATCACCGCTAACCAATATATATTTGACTTTTCCGGCATTGTAGAGTTCTGTGGCAGCTTTAATCCTATAGTCGAAATATAGGTTGGCTTTTCCACTTTTCAGTTTAGGTGAAGTTCCCAGTAACAGTCCTACCTTATTATATGGAATATCGGAAACAGTCGAATAGATATATGTTTCGCTATTTTTCTGTATAGTCCGGTTGCAAACATAGATGGTGATCACAAGGACTATCAACAATAAAGGTATTCCCATAAGGACGATCTTTTTCATTTTTCTATATTCAGGATGCTGTGCAAAGATAAGGATTTGGTGTGAAAGTTGATTTGAAAGCATAAAAAAAGGAGCAACGCCTTGCTCCAACCTTTGTTAACCTTAAATCTAATACTATGAAAAACACATTGCAAAGATACGTACTCTTTGGTTATCTGCAAATAATACAAGAAAAAAAGCATGTTTTATAACACCATTTAAGAGTTTAACACCTGCTTTTCACTTCCTTTTTCATATCTTTGTAACGTTATTAATAAAGATATGACCATGCCGGACTATGATCTGATTGCCATTCTTGGCCCTACCGCTTCGGGTAAAACCCCTTTTGCTGCCGCACTGGCCGCAGAGTTAAATACTGAAATCATCAGTGCCGATTCACGCCAAATCTATCGGGGAATGGATCTTGGTACAGGCAAAGACCTGGAAGACTACACTATTAACGGCCGACAAATCCCTTACCACCTGATAGATATTGCTGATCCGGGCTATAAATACAATGTATTTGAGTATCAACGTGATTTCCTGACAGCTTACGAGACTATTAAACAAAAAGGATGTCTCCCCGTTCTATGTGGAGGGACAGGCTTGTATCTGGAGTCGGTACTAAAAGGCTATCGCCTGATTCCAGTTCCCGAAAACCAAGAGCTGCGTGTACGCCTGGCCGAAAAATCATTGGAAGAACTGACTGCCATTTTAAGCAGTTATAAGACACTTCACAATTCGACAGACGTGGATACCGTCAAACGGGCAATCCGTGCTATCGAAATAGAAGAGTAT
>NZ_WWTL01000036.1:0-1064 GCF_009874105.1 Clostridium sp. BIOML-A1
TGTAGGTTTGTCAAACATATGTTACACAGATGCCAGATAATCCTTTAGTACCTGATTTGGAGATTTCCATCCTAATGGACGCATAGGAAAGTTGTTATAATCCCTGCGATTATACACTTTCAACTGTTTGGCAAAGTCCTCAAAAGAATAAAAAGTATGAGTTGCATAAAAACGCTCATTATCCTTTCGGTGGCTTCTTTCAACTTTCCCGTTATGTCGTGGTGTAAAAGGTCGTATAACTTTATGGCAAATCCCATGCTGCTTCAGATGCACCTGAAATAGTGTGGGTTTGTCACGGTGAGTGGTAAAACGATTTGTAAATTCTGCTCCATTATCAGTTTGGATACATTGAATGGGTAACGGAAAGGCTTTCACCAGATGCTCTATAAACATAGCAGAAGAATACGTGTTGTGTTCTTCAAAAGCCTCTACGAAACGCCATCTGGAATACTCGTCAATGGCAGTATACTGAAAGAATTGTTTGCCGATGACCTTGGGGTTTTTGAGGCATGCAGAAGGAACAAATTTTACATCAACCTGTATGCGTTGTCCCGGATAATCCATCTGTTCGTAAGGCTTTGGAATATATTTAGGATTTGGCGGATGAACTGCCATAATTCCCTGCTTACGGAGAAATCTGTATAGTCCAGGGATGGAACGGGAGTAACCACGCTGCTTGAGTTTAACCCAAAAGACAACAAGACCAGCATTGGGATTGCGTCTGCGCATATCAAAGATCAGCTTGATCTCTTCAGGGGTATGTTGGTTTGGATGATGATGGGGTCTGCGAGAGCGGTCACGAAGGGACTCAATAGAACCGTCATAACGTCGTTTCCAACGATAAATGTATTGACGGTTGGTTTTATATTTGATAGCAGCTTTGGTGACACCAAACCTTTCAGCGTATTTGATTAAGGATAGACGATACCGCATATCTTGTGTTATAGTAGCCATAGCAGAGAACTCCTTTTTTGTTTTTTTGTTGTGGTGACTAAAATATAACACAAAAGAAGTATCTCTGCTTTTTTTATATTCAGTTGTAACACATGTATTGTAATCCTACA
>NZ_WWTL01000037.1:0-1020 GCF_009874105.1 Clostridium sp. BIOML-A1
GGTGTCAGGCTGTATACGTGATCTTTCAATTTTGCACAGCCCTGTGTTTTTGTTAAACAGTTGCCTGGACCTATTCTCTGCGCCCTCCCGTCACCGGGTAGGGACCCTTTATCCCGAAGTTACAGGGTCAATTTGCCTAGTTCCTTAACCGTGATTCACTCAAGCGCCTGAGTATATTCAACCCGACTACGTGTGTCCGTTTACGGTACGGGTACCTGTAAGATTAAGTTTAGCGGATTTTCTTGGGAGTATGTTTACACGCACTATTACCGTTTTCCGAGGAAATTGGTATACTGTCAGGTTCGACTCTTATCCCGGATTTGCCTGGGATAATCAACATCTACACCCTTTAACGGACTATTCCGTCAGTCCGCGGCGTTGTCACTCCTCCGTCTCCACATCACTCCTACAGGTAGTACAGGAATATTAACCTGTTCTGCCATCGGCCTCACCGTTCGGCTGAGCCTTAGGACCCGACTAACCCTGATCCGATTAGCGTTGATCAGGAAACCTTAGTCTTGCGGCGAGGGGGTTTCTCACCCCCTTTATCGTTACTTATACCTACATTTGCTTTTCCACACGCTCCAGTAAAGCTCACGCTTCGCCTTCAACGCTGAGTGGAATGCTCCCCTACCGATACTTACGTATCCCATAGCTTCGGTAAAACACTTATGCCCGATTATTATCCACGCCAAACTCCTCGACTAGTGAGCTGTTACGCACTCTTTAAATGAATGGCTGCTTCCAAGCCAACATCCTAGCTGTCTTAGCAATCTGACTTCGTTAGTTCAACTTAGTGTTTATTTGGGGACCTTAGCTGATGGTCTGGATTCTTCTCCTTTAGGACATGGACCTTAGCACCCATGCCCTCACTCCTGAGATAGAACTAATGCGCATTCGGAGTTTATCAAGACTTGATAGGCGGTGAAGCCCTCGCATCTTATCAGTCGCTCTACCTCACATTAGTAACTCTCAAGGCTGCACCTAAATGCATTTCGGGGAGTACGAGCTATCTCCAAG
>NZ_WWTL01000038.1:0-1014 GCF_009874105.1 Clostridium sp. BIOML-A1
GGAATGTAATGGCTCCACATCCTATCCAGATTATAAGAAAAATAGAGGGAGCTATGCTTCTGTAAAAGTAAAAAAGACACCATGAAAGGAAGAATAGTGGTAAAGTGTTGGTCAATAAATGTTTGAAGCCGCTATGTATAAGAGGATGAGTGAAAATACCAAACATACCTTTTTTTGACAAAGGGTATACTCCTAAACTGGTAAAGTCCCAGTCCATACCTATCTCTAAAACCTTTATCATGTAGAGGATAAAAATTAGAAACAGCGGAAGTACCATTGTCAGCAGGATTTGTCGAATTTCTGGCCTCATATTAGCATATTTCTTTAAATTTTATACAATGCTACGAATATTTGCCCTGAAAATAAAAAATAAAGTCCCTTTTTATTTTGTTATTTACCTTTAATTCGTATTTTTGGGCATCATACTTATATTATATACTATGATAACCGAAATAATTAACCTTTAAATAATGCACAACTATGAGTTATTTACATTTTGACAAGACCCTGATGATAAATCTTGAGGAATCTTTACCAAGGGAGATTCTCCGGACGAACAAATCAGGAGCTTATCATTGTACAACGATTGTAGATTGTAACACACGCAAATATCATGGATTGCTGGTGATTCCCGTACCCAATCTGGACGATGAAAATCATGTGCTGCTATCTTCTTTGGATGAAACGGTAATTCAACACGGTGCTGAGTTTAACCTGGGATTGCATAAATATCAAGGAAATCACTTTAGCCCCAATGGACATAAGTATATCCGTGAGTTTGACTGTGAACATATTCCGGCAACAACTTACCGTGTGGGAGGAGTCATACTTCGCAAAGAGAAAATCTTTGTACATCATGAGAACCGGATTCTGATCCGTTATACCTTGGTCGATGCACACTCAGCTACCACTCTTCGTTTTCGTCCGTTCCTTGCTTTCCGTAGTGTACGCGAATATACCCACGAGAATTCGCAGGCGAGTCGTGACTACCAGTTAGTAGAAAACGGCATTAAG
>NZ_WWTL01000003.1:0-242917 GCF_009874105.1 Clostridium sp. BIOML-A1
ATGGGCTTATAGCTCAGCTGGTTAGAGCGCACGCCTGATAAGCGTGAGGTCGATGGTTCGAGTCCATTTAAGCCCACTCTGGGGGTATAGCTCAGTTGGGAGAGCACCTGCCTTGCAAGCAGGGGGTCACGAGTTCGAATCTCGTTATCTCCACGAAAACATAGGACAAGCGGTCTGGTTTTTAAAAACGTTCATGAAGAACTTGTTCTTCAATGAAAGGTTTTGAAAACGGAAGGACATTCGCAGAATGTCCGTGATGAAGTAAGCGAAGCTTACGAATCGGACCGATATATTGAATCTTATGTTTTAACAAAAATAGAGTACAAGAGAGGAATGTTCCACTCCACTAGGACTCGCGGTTGAACCGCTCGTCAAGTGTCGGGAACCACTTTCGCACTAAGCTCGAAAGAACCTCGCTAAGTGCTCAATGTGTACCTTGAGAATTTCATACAGAAAGAAATAGAGATATTATTAATAAGCCATTAATAATTAACAAGACATCAAATAATCCAAGAAACGTTTCAAGAGATTGAAACAAACGCGAATCAAGTTATCGAAAGATAGCAACGGACCACAGCATATCAAGCTACGTATGCTGTAAGGTTAAGTTAGAAAGAGCGCAGGGTGGATGCCTTGGCACTGAGAGCCGAAGAAAGACGTGATAAGCTGCGAAAAGCTGCGGTAAGGAGCAAATATCCGATGACCCGCAGATATCTGAATGGGGAAACCCGGCTGAGTAAACCTCAGTCACCGTATACTGAATACATAGGTATACGGAGGGAACCCGCTGAACTGAAACATCTAAGTAGGCGGAGGAAGAGAAAGAAACATCGATTCCGTAAGTAGCGGCGAGCGAACGCGGAAGAGCCCAAACCGTTGTGCGTGCACGACGGGGTATGGACTGCGATATGGCAGTGTGGAAGATAGTAGAAGGGTCTGGGAAGTCCCGCCAGAGAGAGTGAAAGCCTCGTACATGAAATCAGAAACACGCCTAGCAGGATCCGGAGTACCACGAGACACGAGAAACCTTGTGGGAAGGCGGAGGGACCACCCTCCAAGGCTAAATACTACTCAGTGACCGATAGCGCATAGTACTGTGAAGGAAAGGTGAAAAGGACCCCGGGAGGGGAGTGAAAGAGAACCTGAAACCCTGTGTTTACAAGCTGTGGAACTGCGAATAAAGCAGAACCGCGTACTTTTTGTAGAACGGTCCGGCGAGTTTCTTGTGCTGGCGAGGTTAAGTACTTCAGGTACGGAGCCGAAGTGAAAGCAAGTGTTAATAGCACGTAAAGTCAGTATAAGAAGACCCGAAACCGGGTGATCTACCCATGTCCAGGTTGAAGTTGCCGTAAAAGGCAATGGAGGACCGAACGCACATCCGTTGAAAAGGGTGGCGATGAGGTGTGGGTAGGGGAGAAATTCCAATCGAACCCGGAGATAGCTGGTTCTCCTCGAAATAGCTTTAGGGCTAGCCTCGTATTAGTCTAGCGGAGGTAGAGCACTGAATATCCTAGGGGGCGTCAAAGCTTACCGAAGATTATCAAACTCCGAATGCCGCAGAGATGATGTACGGGAGTCAGACTGCACGAGATAAGTTGGGTAGTCAAAAGGGAAAGAGCCCAGACCATCAGCTAAGGTCCCAAAGTGTGTGTTAAGTGGTAAAGGATGTGGGATTTCGAAGACAACTAGGATGTTGGCTCAGAAGCAGCCATACATTCAAAGAGTGCGTAATAGCTCACTAGTCGAGAGGTCCTGCGCCGAAAATGTCCGGGGCTAAAACACACCACCGAAGCTATGGAATGTGAAAACATTGGTAGAGGAGCATTCTTAACGTGACGAAGCTGTACCGGAAGGAGCAGTGGAGTGTTAAGAAGAGAGAATGCCGGAATGAGTAGCGAGATTTAAGTGAGAATCTTAAAGGCCGAATATCTAAGGTTTCCAGGGTAAAGCTGATCTTCCCTGGGTAAGTCGGGGCCTAAGGCGAGGACGAAAGTCGTAGTCGATGGATAACAGGTAGAAATTCCTGTACCACATACAAACAGAACTGTGGGGACGCAGAGAGAAAGCCAGAGCCGGAAATGGAAAAGCCGGTGCAAGCGAGGTATCCGTAAGGGAGGCAAATCCCCCTTACAAGGAGAAGACGTAATGCGGAGTGAACTATAAGTAACGAAGCTGGTGAGCTAGCTGCCAAGAAAAGCCGCTATTGTTTTGTATGTGCCCGTACCGTAAACCGACACAGGTGGATGAGGAGAGAATCCTAAGGCCGGCGGGAGAAGTGTTGTTAAGGAACTCGGCAAAATGACTCCGTAACTTCGGGAGAAGGAGTGCCATAGAGATATGGCCGCAGAGAAATGGCCCAAGCAACTGTTTAGCAAAAACACAGGTCTATGCAAAACCGAAAGGTGAGGTATATGGGCTGACGCCTGCCCGGTGCTGGAAGGTTAAGAGGAGAGCTTAGCGCAAGCGAAGGTTTGAATTTAAGCCCCAGTAAACGGCGGCCGTAACTATAACGGTCCTAAGGTAGCGAAATTCCTTGTCGGGTAAGTTCCGACCCGCACGAAAGGCGTAATGATTTGGGCACTGTCTCGACAACACACCCGGTGAAATTGAAATACCAGTGAAGATGCTGGTTACCTGCGCCAGGACGGAAAGACCCCATGGAGCTTTACTCCAGTTTGATACTGGGATTCGGTACTGTCTGTACAGGATAGGTGGGAAGCTAGGAAATGATGACGCCAGTTGTCATGGAGCTGACCTTGGGATACCACCCTTACAGTACTGGGTTTCTAACCTGCAGCCGTGACCCGGCTGGGGGACAATGTCTGACGGGGAGTTTGACTGGGGCGGTCGCCTCCGAAAGGGTATCGGAGGCGCTCAAAGGTTCCCTCAGAATGGTCGGAAACCATTCGAAGAGTGCAAAGGCAGAAGGGAGCTTGACTGCGACACCGACGGGTGGAGCAGGTACGAAAGTAGGACTTAGTGATCCGGTGGTATAACGTGGGATTGCCATCGCTCAACGGATAAAAGCTACCCTGGGGATAACAGGCTTATCACTCCCAAGAGTTCACATCGACGGAGTGGTTTGGCACCTCGATGTCGGCTCATCGCATCCTGGAGCTGTAGCAGGTTCCAAGGGTTGGGCTGTTCGCCCATTAAAGCGGTACGCGAGCTGGGTTCAGAACGTCGTGAGACAGTTCGGTCCCTATCCGGCGTGGGCGTAGGATATTTGAGAGGAGCTGTCCTTAGTACGAGAGGACCGGGATGGACGGACCGCTGGTGTATCTGTTGTTGACCAACAGCATGGCAGAGTAGCCAAGTCCGGCAGGGATAAACGCTGAAGGCATCTAAGCGTGAAGCCCCCCTCAAGATTAGATATCCCATTCTTTAAAGAAATAAGACCCCTTGAAGACTACGAGGTTGATAGGTCTGAGGTGTAAGTGCGGTAACGCATTCAGCTGACAGATACTAATAGGTCGAAGACTTATCCTGAGAGGTTCGAAAGATAAGCGGAAGAGATTGGAGAAAATGAAGTCGCAAGACTTTCTGTATGAAATTCTGAAGGTACATGAATAATAGAACATGTATCCATCAAACGTAAGATGTGAACGAAGTTTTGCTTGTTATCATCGAAGCGATTACCATATGGCCCGGTGGCTCAGCTGGTTAGAGCGCCGCCCTGTCACGGCGGAGGTCGTGGGTTCGAACCCCATCCGGGTCGCTTGCTTTAAGCAAAATTATATATGGGATCTTAGCTCAGCTGGGAGAGCATCTGCCTTACAAGCAGAGGGTCACAGGTTCGAGCCCTGTAGGTCCCATTTATAACATGAGGACGTTTAGCTCAGTTGGTTAGAGCAATCGGCTCATAACCGATCGGTCCTGGGTTCGAGTCCCCGAACGTCCACTACGTTTTTAAATTAATATGGCCTGGTGGCTCAGCTGGTTAGAGCGCCGCCCTGTCACGGCGGAGGTCGTGGGTTCGAACCCCATCCGGGTCGCTTGCGGAAACGCAAAAATTTCATATGGGATCTTAGCTCAGCTGGGAGAGCATCTGCCTTACAAGCAGAGGGTCACAGGTTCGAGCCCTGTAGGTCCCATTGTCCAAAGGACATGCCGGCGTGGCGGAACTGGCAGACGCACAGGACTTAAAATCCTGCGGGACTAACCTCCCGTACCGGTTCGATTCCGGTCGCCGGCATTAAAGTTAAAGCCTGAAACTTAAGTAAAATTAAAGGTTTCAGGCTTTTTTGTTGTGTAAAAATAATAAATAGGGGATTGTTATATATGAATGAACGATCGGTATATGTGCTAATTTGTACATTTGCCGGTCGTTTTGTACAAAGGTATTTTTTGTACAATATACTTGTGGTAAAGTGAATTTGCTGATAAGAAAAAATATATTGTTTCAAAATAACGAATTTATTTTTTCGAAGACACATAAGAAAATGTTTAATGCGAGGAGAGAAGAAAAAATGTTTACAAGAATGTCAAAAGGAGTACTTTGGGTATTGGTAGCAGCGGTTGTTATAGGTGGATTTGTGGGGATGGCTGAGGAAGTCGGAATAGGTCTGCTTATATGGCTGGGGGGACTTGTCCTGATCTGGGGACTTGGCGTATTTGTTGAACTGATTAACAATATTTTGGATATTAAGAAAATATTGCAATCAATATCATCTACAGGCTCTATGGGAAACTCAAATGTTGGATCATATGGCAGCATGGGTTACAACATGAATACTTCAAAACAGTCCGGTTGGAATGAGACAACATGGTATTGCAATCACTGTGGAACACCTAATAGTTCAGATGCAACAAGATGTGTAGGTTGTGGCACTCTGCGACCAAATAGTGGGAAACCCAGTCTGGCTTCGGCAGCGGCACAGATGGGTAATTCCAGAGAAACGCAGACAGGATGGTACTGCAGATATTGTGGTTCAAAGAATAATGCGACATCAAGGGTTTGTATTGGGTGTGGTAAAGATAAATAAAAAGTTAAAGAGTTCTGATCCTGTAATTGCAGGGTAGAGAAGCAACAGATAGCAGCTGACAGACCTGTTGTAAAATGACCGGCAGATGTTAATTTGTACATCTACCGGTCGTTTTGTACATATCCATTTTATTATGAATTTAATATGGTAGGATATTAATTGTCGATACAGGAAATCGTAGATATGGTGTTTATCTGCTATGGTTAGACAGATTAGATTGGGAGAGGAAAAGGTACATTATGAGGCGATATAAGGGATTGCTGTTAGCGGGAGTTATATGTATAGCTTGCAGCATGAGTGCTTGTCAGAGAACAGTCAAAGATGAAACGAGGACGACAGATTCAATAATTAGTGAAAATGCAGATGAACATATGGATGAAACGAATAGTGAAGTGAAATCAGAAGGATTATAACTTCTGTGATATAAAATATAAGTAAAATTGAAATCCTGTGAAGAGAATAACATTCAATGAAAAATTTTGAAAGATAAGTTCTCTTTACAGGATTTTTTGGAGGGCGTTGATGTATCATCTTATCTTTCATTAAAGAACAGTGGCGTAAAATATTATGATTACGACGGAAATGAACTTGGAAATGTGGAATATTTTACATCCTTCAAATCCTGTGGTGTCAATTATATAAGACTTCGTGTCTGGAATGATCCATATGATTCTGACGGGAATGGTTATGGCGGAGGAAATAATGATCTGGCATCTGCAATCACAATGGGTAAATGGGCATCCGAAGCAGGGCTTAAGGTACTGATTGATTTTCATTATTCTGATTTCTGGGCAGATCCTGCAAAGCAGAAAGCTCCAAAGGCGTGGGCAGAATATTCATTTGAGGACTGTCAGGGGTAAATAGAAATAAACTATCTTTTTCGGATGGGGCATGGTAGAATGAATCTTACATGGCAGTTTTTAGAGAAAAAACTGTAAAAGAAGAACTTATAAAGGGAGGTTATATTACAAAATGAAAAAGAAAAGAAGCTTATGGATAACACTTGCGGCAGTGGCCTGTATATGTGTATCGATGTTATTTGGTTCGGCAGCCACTGCAAAAGCAGAGGGTGAAGGACAGGAATATACATATACGGATGCTACGTTGTTTGTTTGTGGTGCTGATGGTGTGGTTACTGCTTATGCAGGAGACAGAAATGTAAAAGAGATTGTGGTTCCGCAGACGATCGGTGGTGTGACAGTTACAGGAATCGGGGCAGAAGTATTTAAAGATATGACAGAGCTGGAGTTTACAGCAGTGCCTGATACTGTAATATCATTTGGTGATTTTGCATTTAGCGGATGTAGTAAACTGAATACGATCTATCCGTATCAGCCGGTGCTTGATTCTGTGACAGGGGTGGATACCGGGAAGTTTGTTATCTTGAATTCCGAACAGAATGTCGGAAAAGTTATAACACTTCCGACAAATCTGAATCAGATCGGTACAGGCGCATTCGCGGGTTGTACTTCTGTTGGCAAGTTTGCTGTTGCAGATGCAAATGCATATTTTACAACACATGCATGGGATCGTGCATGGACACAGCAGCCAAATGATAATTCCGGTGATGAGGTAGTGACGAATCCTAAAAATACAGGTGAAGTTTTGTTAAGTAAAGATGGAACGATAATGTATCGTCTGGCACCTGCCTTCCATTATACGGGAAATGGTCTTTATAATATACCGGAGACAGTTGTGACTCTTCTGCCATATGCCTGCGAGCAGGTGTCATTAAACGGAGGATTTGTAATTCCTGCATCCGTGCAGGTTATAGGAGATTATGCATTCTATAAGTGCGGGAATCTGAATACAGTAAAATTTGCTGAGGGTTCCCAGACATCCACGATCGGAGCGTATGCATTTGCATATAATAATAATTTACAGAAATCAGATATAACAGACGGGGCTTCGTGCTTTACACTTCCGACCGGTGTGACATCTATCGGGGAGTATTGCTTTGCTTATTGCCAGAATATTGTGATTGATATATCAAAGACAAAACTTGAAGTTATTCCTGATTATGCATTTTATGAGAGCGACAACCTTCATGAGTTGCAGACACCTGTAACATTACGAAAGGTTGGAGCTTATGCATTTTATGGCTGCAACAATCTGAATGAAGTGAAATTCCTTGGAAAGACTTTAGAGGAGATCGGAACAGGAGCATTTAAGACCTGCAATAATCTTCATATTGTAGATATTCCGGAAGGTGTCACGGCGATTGCAGACGGAACCTTTGATGGATGTCAGAATCTGAATACTATAAAACTTCCGGACAGCTTAAAAACGATTGGTGATAATGCATTTAAGGATTGCAGAAATATTCATGAGATGGTGATTCCTCCAAATGTATCTCATGTATCTAAGAACAGCTTTGCCGGAGCAAATCAGAATGACATAGATACATCAAAGAACCAGTACATCCAGAAATTTGTAAAAGCAAAGCTTCCGGATGTCGGTGAGAAATTCACAGTCGGAAATCTGAAATATAAGATAACAAAGTCTCACAAGACGAAAGGAATGGTAGCGTTATATGGAACTAAGGGTAAGTCATTAAAGACAGCTAAGGTTCCGGCTACGATCATGTATAAGGGTTATAAATTCAAGGTTACATCGATTGGAAATAATGCATTCAAGAACTGTAAAAAGTTAAAAACAGTGAAGCTTGGAAGCAATGTCAAATCAATCGGTAAGAATGCATTTTACGGATGCAAGAAGCTGACAGGTGTTACCCTGAATGCCAAGCTGACTACGATTGGTAATGGAGCATTTACAAAGTGTATCGCACTGAAGAAGATCACTATTCCTGCAAAGGTTACAAAGATCGGAAGCAAAGCTTTTTACGGTGACAGTAAATTGAAGACGATTACGATCAAGAGCAGTAAGATCAAGTCAAAGAAGATTGGAAAATCAGCATTTGCAAAGATCAATAAAAAGGCTACGATCAGAGTTCCCAAGAAGAAGCTTTCAGCATATAAGAAGATCATCAGAAGTGCCGGAGCGGCAAAGAGCGTAAAGATTAAGAAATAAAGATCCATTCCTTTAATAACAGAACGAATATATATATTCTGTCAGGATAACAAAAGCCCCGCGGCAGGTAATGCCACGGGGCGAAGGAAGGGAATCTATGAAAAATGAAAGTAAGCAATAATTATAAAGTGTGTATCTGATATTCAGGTATGCACTTTTTTAGATATGAGGACATACAGTCGAAAACGCTTGCTCTGACCACATTTTCGGTGATGCCCTCTTGGTTTTGTTTTCCTTTGATGGTATTCATATTAAAGGATAAATGTGTTTATTCTATGTTCAGGGTGTCAATGAATTGTGAAAAGAACACATAAAAAATGCATGTTTTAACGGGATTAACGTGCGGTATAAAATGATTTACAGGTTGCGTTTATTCGTGGTATGATAAAGAAGCCTGCAGGGAGCAGGAAAATAAAAAGGTTATGGAAAACACAGGAGGAAAAGAAAATGGTAGTAGTAAATACAGAAAATATACCGGGAAGAGAGTATCAGGTGATCTCATTGGTAACAGGTTGTTGTGTTATGTGTAAGAATATCGGAAAAGATATCGGTGCATCCTTTCGTAATATGGTAGGAGGAGAAATGCAGGCGTATACACAGATGATGGCTGATGCAAAAGATAAGGCGATTTCGTATATGATCAATCAGGCTATGAGCATGGGAGCAGATGCGATCGTAAATGTCAGATTTGCTTCAACAACAATTGTTGCCGGTGGCGCAGAAATTCTTGTTTCCGGAACAGCAGTGAAGTTTACAGCTTAACAGATTGATTTCTACACAGTGTTAGAAATGGAGGAGTATATGAAGAAACCAAAACATGAGCTAATGACATTTGTTGCCGGAATCGTTATGCTGGTAGCAGGGTTATTTATATTGTCTCAGAAAGTAATTGTATCATCCAGTTTCTTTTCTTCATTTGGAGGATTGTCAATCTGGGGAGCAAGAGTCAGTTCCGGTATGGTAGTGATTCCGTTGATCATTGGAATTGTATGGATGTTTATGACAGATTCATTTGCATCAAAGGTTTTTTCTGCATTGGCAGGACTTTTGATCGTAATAGCAGTTATTTTGTCAACAAATATTCATCTTACCAGTATGACATTATTTGATTGGCTGTTAATTCTGGTACTGATCTTTGGAGGACTTGGGTTTGTAGGCAGAGTGCTTCTGGCAGACAGAAAAAATGATGAGGTTGATCCACGAGAAGAAATGTACAGAGAAATGTATGGAGAATCGATGGATAAAAAATCAAAGAGAAGAAGAAAATAGGATTTTGTATATTCCGTTGGAAACGGGAGAATTTAAAGGGAAAGACTATTACAAATAAACTATAAGAAAGAGATGAGTGATATGCCTTATTTTTATTTTGACCCAACGTATATTTTAGTTCTGATCGGAGTTGTTCTGTCTCTGATCGCATCTGCTCAGGTGAAATCGGCGTATAAGAAATATGAGAAAGTATCGACAAGATCAGGATTTACTGCAGAGCAGGTGGCAGCAATGATCCTCAGAAATGCAGGAATTACAGATGTGGCGATTCGACCGATCGCAGGCGAATTAACGGATAACTATAATCCCAAGGAGCATACACTGAACCTGTCACAGAATGTATATGGTTCCAGGTCGATTGCAGCAATAGGCGTAGCAGCACATGAGTGTGGTCATGCAATTCAACATGCGGAAGGATATGTACCGCTTAGCTTTCGTTCGGCGATCGTGCCTGTTGTAAGCATTGGTTCTACATTATCATGGCCATTGATCCTAATCGGTTTACTGATCCCGAGACTGGACGTATGTATTACATTCGGAATCATTTTGTTCTCGCTGGTCGTTGTATTCCAGTTCGTAACATTGCCGGTTGAGTTCAATGCTTCGGGCAGAGCCATTGCAATCTTAAGAAATGGCGGCTTTATGACGGAAGAAGAACTTGGCGGTGCTAAGAGAGTTTTAACTGCCGCGGCACTTACTTATGTGGCAGCAATGGTAACAGCGATTCTTCAACTCGTACGTCTGCTGTTGCTTACAAATAGAAGAAGATAATCAAAAAGTAAATATCGTGTGTTTTGGTAGAGCCCATTATAAGAATGCCGGAATATAATAAAAAACGTGATCGAAAGGTAAAGACAGTGGTGTTAAGAGATAACTGTCATGATCTTTCCGGTCGCGTTTTTATTTTGTAAAAAGGAATGGATACAGGAAAGCGTATGGGTTTATATAGGAATACTCGGTATATGTCAGCAGTGTATAGTACAAATTATACAAATAAAATGCTGAAATTAGTAAAAATACCTAAAAATATGTTGCAAAATTGTGAATAGTATTTATAAAAATTATGTGCTACAATATCCGTGGTGTGATAAATTTGGATAGTTTCTCACAAAATTAATACGAAATTGTGCAATAAATTAGAAGATTACACAAAAATATGCCCAAGGTATCACAACCGGAAACATAATGACATTGCCAGTTATCCCAAGGGGTTGGATAACTGGCAATTTATAGTATATCAACGTATACACAGGAATTGGCGGAATGCGGTTCCGGACAGCAATGAATGGAGGACAGAATGAGAAAACGAAACATGAGAGGATATGTAGCAGGATTTGCTCTTGCGGCAGGATTATGCATAACGCAGGGAATACCTGCACATGCAGCAACCGAAGTACAGAGCGACAGCGGAACGGATCAAAGCTATGAGACAGCAGATCCGTCGAGGGGAGTTACCTATATAAAGAATGATTCGGGGAATACGTTGGGAATTAACCTGAATGGTAATTCTGCCGTCATTCGTATGTCTGAGAATTCTACGTCAGATAAGGAATGTATTAACATATATAATGATAAGAACAGGAATGGAAAGGTTGATGAAGGAGAGACAGCATTTATGCTGGATGGAAGTGCGGATATCATCTGTTCCGGCGGAATGCCGATCTATGGTCTCTATCAGCAGAAGTATGATAAACCGATGGCGATCACGGTGGATGGAGCGGATATCGGATGCGTGAAGGGGATATATGAAAGTTTACTGGATTCGGAGAGCAATTCTCAGCCGGCTTTAAAGCTTCAGATTATGAATTCTGTGCAAATTTCTGCCGTAGTGGCTGCGGAGAAATCACAGATAAACGGAGATGTAGAAGTCACCGTTGGCACTGGATGTGAACTCGGTAGTCTGGTAGCAGCCCGGACAGCTTCTGTATCCGGTAATGCAGCAGTAAATCTGAATGGTGGTTCATATGAAGTTGTCCAGATCCTACATGAAGGAGCAGAGGTTCAGAAAGATTTGGACATTACATTTCAGGGTATTACCTTGAAAAATGGTGTAGGTAGTTCCGTTGCATCATCCGGTTGTAAGGTGCTGGGAAATGTAAATTTTGATGCAGACGGAGTAAATGCGGAAAGTAGCAGCAGTGCATCCTTTGCTGTATTGGATGGCGCAAACTGTAGCGGAGATCTGAATGTTACATTAAAGAATTATACAGGATCGGACTGGACATTCTATGGCGCTAAAAATAACAGTTATGTTAAGGGAAACCTTGACGTACAGATCCTTGGAGGCAGCGGAACCTTTGGCAGCATCTATGGCACTATGCAGACTGTCGTAGAGGGAACAGCTAATATCCGGATAAAGGATTGTAATTGTAAGGGCGCAATTTACGGTGATTATGCGGGCGCTTTTTTAAGCAGAAAGAATCCTGCTGACGGAACATATGCTGTGACTATATCGATTGATGGATGTACGGCAAAGGGTATTGTATATGGTCAGGTATATGCACAGCAGGTTTATTCTCTGAAAATGAATATAACAAATATAGATGCTACCGGGTGTAATATCTATGGATTCCAGTCAGGGACAACTAATGTAATGGGACAGACTGATATCAGTATGAGTAACTGTAAGGGAAGTCTTATTTATGGATACAATGGATACAATTCAGAGAATAAGAAAGATGAAGAAACACTGACAGTTACAATAAAAAAGTGTATTGTATCAGGAACACTTTTTGGTATAAATCAGGGCTATTTTGAAAAAGATTGTATACTTCATACGTCAGAAAATATTTTTAATAGTTATACCGGATTTTGCGGCATTACTGTTGAGAAGAATGTAGAGCTTATATCTGCCAATGAAAATGACAGCTCAATTCTGGATGCAAATGGTGATCCATTGATTGATTCCTGTTCATTTGCGGCAAATGGATATTATGATATTACCAATAGTATAACCGTAAATGGTAATTTTACAGTAGAAATGACAGGAGTCCGTACTAACTCATTAACAATAGTTGGATCTTCTTATCTGTATGGTGATTCAAAATATACGATAAAAGACAGTGAAATTACAGGACGCTCACCAAATACACTTACATTTGCAGATAATATTTCACGGGCAACTGAAAATACAACAACGGTTCTGATCGATAATACAGATTTCAGTGCCTTGAGTGCTCTTAGTTTTGGTAATCAGCTAGCGGATGGGCAGATCCTGACTATGACAGTTAAGGATAACTGTAAGCTTCCTGTAAATTATTATGTAACACCAAATAGAAATCAGACAGGCTCTGCTGTAGTGACAATCGGAAATGATGTGTATTATGGTGGAATTGTTACACTGAAGGAAGATGTAACAGCAGATAATGTTTATTTTGGTACATATGCAAATTATAGTAGTGGATATGCTACTGTTTTAATCCCGGATAATGTGACGGTAACAGCAAATGAAAATATCTATATACCATATTTTGCAAAGGTATTGAATAAGGGTACTTTGACAGCAAAAACAATAAAGAATCTTACTTCATCTTCGGAATCCAAGATATATCTGAATGGGGGAACGATTCAGGCAGAGAAAAAGGAAGTTGAGATCTATTATCCGATCAGTCTTGAATATGATGAGAAAGCAAGTCGGGTATCGATCAGTTCCAATGAAACGATATCATTAGATCCGGATGTTTATTATGGTAAAAACGGACAGACCATTAGTGTATATCCATCATATATGAAAGGCTATAATCTGGTGTCGGTTGTTTTAAAGAAAGCATCAGAAACACAGGCATCAGAACTGGCAGAAATCAGGGGTAATTACAGTTTTGATATGCCGGATGAACCGGTGACGGTTATTGTCACAGCTGAAGGGAAACAAATTACTATAAAAAAGACAGCTGCAGATCCATGTGCTGTATTGAATACGACATACACGGCAGACAAACCGTTATATGATCTGACCAGACTTATGATCTTTGACGATGCAGAAGAAGGTACAGTTAGATATACAGAGGATGCTGTTTATACACTTCCGGAAGGTTTGAAGATAGAGGATGGAAAGCTCGTCGGAACACCTTCTACATTGTACGAGGACGGAAAACGTGTAGATATCCATGTTACAGCAAAAAACGGAACAGAGGCTGTACTAAAACTGAATGTTATCGTGTCCACAAAACAGCAGATGCAGGAAAGTACAGCCGAACGATTGACAATAGATGAACAAAAGAAAGAGATTTGTCTGAACGGCATGTCGGCAGTAATTCAGCAGACCGGATCGCTGGATGACGGAACGATCCTTACCGGTATCTTTGCAGACGATGATCTGGATGGTAAGGCAGATGGCAAACAGGCAATATATAGTGGAGATCTGTCAGCGTATACAATTTATGGAATTTCCGGCGTAGATTCATGGAATTATCCGGTAAAGATCACAGTACTTAGTGGCACAGTAGGAACTATTTATGGAGAGTCGAATGCCACCATTACATATCCTGAGAAAAATGCTCTTATATTAGAAATCCAAGGCGGTACGGTAGATAATGTGTACGGCATGGGATCAGGAACTGTTGGTGGATATGTATATATCAGAAAAGGGGAAAATGCAACAGCAAATGTTGCTATAAAAAATTCTTCAACTTATACAGAGCCGACAGGATCACTGCTTGATAATAATGGCGTGGTATCCATAGGCGGAAAGTATCATTCATATGATAAGATTTCGGCTGCGTCCATAGAGGTAAAAGATTATGCCAACATAATATTTGATGAAGCTGTTGAACTGACAGGAACATTGACAGTAGGCAGTGGAACAAAGGTTACCTTTAACAGTAGTGTAAAAGCAGATAAATTTGCTAAAACAGGCAGCATTTATGCAGAAGAATGGTTTTATTCCAAAGCGGAGTTTGAAACATTTGCACCAGGTTACTCATGGGTACATATTGAAAAGACAGCGACCCTGACCGCAGATACGATTCAGACAGATAATACATCGGGAATAATTTATCATAAAGGTGTTGTTTCGGCAAAGAGCTGTTCTAATAAGGCAAAGTGGATTGTGGCAGGAGCATTTGCGGATGGAACGGATATCAGTGGCTGGTCAAATCTGTATTTCAAGATAACTGCATCATCTAATCTTGGAAGTGATCCATTTAATTATGCAGATTATTGGTACTTTCTTACCAGAGAGGACGGCAATGGATCAGATTATTTCCTATGCGGAAATATAACACAGCATGTTAAATATAAAGATATAGCAGGATATACAGCTGTATTATCTTTAAATGATGGAGATGCTGTGGAAGGAACAAACGGAAGATGTTTGATGGCAATACCGCAGGAAGAAATGACATTATACGTTTCTTATATTCCAAAGCAGATCAGCTGCAAGAAGCTGTATGCAGATCCGGCAGTAGTGAAGGGAACAGAGTATACTACAGAAAATCCGGCATATGATCTGAGTCAGATCAAGATTGAAAATGATACAACAGCACAGTACGGATCGACAAAGAAATATAAGATCAAGGAAGGCTCAAAGCTTCCTGAGGGGTTAACCCTAGATGGTGATCAGGTAGTTGGTACACTTGCAGATACGGCAGAAACGACAGAGACTACCTTCCGTATCACAGGAAGAAATGGTTCTGTAGCAGAGTGTAAGATTTTATTTACGGTAGAAGAAGCCGGATATAAAGAAACAGATCTGAATGAGGAACTGGATGTAAAAGCATATAGTGATATTGACCTGAAGGGCCATTCTGTTGTAATCCTTCCGGATGAATCGGACAGCACGGGCAAGAAGGTATCTATTTATCCGGATGATGATCATGATGGCATTGCAGATAATGGAAAGGTATTAAAGATAGGTGGAAAAAGCTCATATGATCTGAGCAGCCGTTCTATCTATGGTTATAAAGATACAACTCCATACAAAGGAGATGTCACTATCTATATGTATGGTGGAAGCATCGGTAGATTATATGGAGCTAAGGGATCATCAAAGAGTGAAAGCAACCTTGCACAGGTCGATGGTACAGTCGGATTATTTATTAAGGGTGGTCAGATATCCTATGAGACAGCTGTAGCATATTATGCGAATGTAAAGAAAGCAGAACTTTATGCTACAGACGGTAAAATGTACCGATATGTATATGGCTTGAACACTGCAACGGCCGATGAACTGGTATTCCGGTTTACAGATCAGGCACAGATGGTACAGACATCTTTACAAGAAGAATATAAGATGTATATTGCATCGCAGAGTACAGTAAATAAAAATGCAGAGATCACGGTTGGCGCATCGGGAAGCCGGTATGCATTTGCAAATTATAATGGTAACCAGATCAGTGGCAAATCATCTGCATATGGATTTTCCAAGAGTACTGTAAACGGAAATGTAAATTACGATGTTGTCGGAAACTGGCAGCTTGGCGGAAGTGGAACAAATATTGTGTCCTATGATTCGGAGATCAAGGGTGATCTGAATGTATTGATTAACACGAATTCATATGGCATATATGGAAATGACGGATTCTATACGACCGGTTCACTGGTTAGACAAGGATCAGTGAATAATTTAAATGTTACAGATAAGACAGGAGCAAATGGTTATGTCTTAGCTGCTGACTGTACATTGAATAATGTTCGTGTGAAACGTACCGTAAGTGGTTCCGTCAGAGGACAGGTTACATATCTGAGTGGTAAATGTACGATAAATGAAAGCTTCTATGCTGAAGCTTATATTGACAAGAAGCTGGATGTATGTATTGGCGGAATCTATACCATTAATAAAGATATCTCTGCCAGGGATCTGAAAACTCTGGACGGAGCAGAAGTTACGATTGCTGATGGCGTATCCGTCGATTATACAGGGGATGCCGAATTATATGGAACATTGACCAATAATGGAACATTTACTTGTAAGGGTGATAAAAATTCAAAAACAACATTAGCGGGAACATTTACAAATGCAGGTGAAGTTACTCTGTGGAGCGCAACGACATTAACGATTAACAGTTCGGCCGCATTTATCAATAAAGCGGATGCATCCTTCTGGTTTGGTAAACTGACGAATTCAGGAAAGATCATTAATGATGGTGTTTTACAGCAGGGTGTAAGTACAACTTCAATCGGAAATGGTGTGATTCTTACTTCCAGGATACCGGAAATGGGAGCTTCGTCATTATCATATTATTCAACAATTTATTATAAAGCAGAGTTGATATATCCGGAATTCTGCTTTGAGGATGCGGATAAGGCGCCGGTTTCAATCGCACCGATAACAGCCTCCTATATGAAGACTTCCGGTATTGAAGGCGATGATTCCGTCTACATCAAGGGTGGTGTGGCCGTAACGGTAACTGTTTCCGGAACACCTGTAGAGGGGCTGACAGTAGATACGATCACATACAAAAATGGCGGCAATACAATGACCAAGCAGAATGAGACCTTATGGACTGCTAATATGCCATATGCGCCGGATGCGTTTACGATAAATATGAAGAATGATACCGCTACAGTCATAACACTTGATAAGACAGAGGATATGGTAGATACCGCAGTTGTAGGTGTTACAACAACAGCTGATAAACCGCTGTATGATCTGACCACTTTAAAAATCACAAATGACATTGACAGTGAAACTGCAAAGGTTGTTTATTCTCTGGATAACGGATCGATACTTCCTTCCGGTCTGGAATTAAAGAATGGAAAGATTTACGGAACACCGAAGAAAGCGTCCGAGACGGAACAGACTGTAACGATCAAGGTATGCGGTAAGAATCAGACAGTTGCAGCATTTAAGCTGACATTTGCAAAGGTTGCCAAGGGAACACCGGTTATGGAAACTCCTGGCATATGTTACGGTATTGCAGGTAAGACGCTGGAAAGCGTAACACTTCCGACATCAAAGTTAGGTACATATGAATGGGCAGATGCCGAGACGATTATTACAAAGGCAGGAACAGAAGTGTACGATGCATATTTTGTTCCTGAAGATACAGCTAATTATGATTGGAGCAAGGCAAATATTGCGGAAGATGCTTATGAAGTATTGGCAAATGGATCTGTAAGGATCAAAGTGAAACTTACAGTGAAATCAGAGAAACAGATTCCGACATATACAGTTCCGACAGATTTGAAGGGAACATATGGACAGACGCTTGCAGATGTAACAATTCCGGAGACAGAAGATGGAACATTTGCATGGGTAGATGACAGCATTTCCCTTGGGGAGGTAGGAAGCCGATCATTTAAGGCAGTCTATACTCCGAAAAACGGAGATATTTATGAAAATGCAGAGGATATTACAATTACAGTAATGGTTGAACCTGCAAAACCGGGATTCAAGCCTGAACTTGATGCGATAACGGTGAAGCAGGGAACCGTATTAGGGGATGTAGAGCTTCCGGATGTTGAAGGCGGCTATTACTACTGGTATACAGCAAAAACAACTGTTATAAATGAAGCGGGAGATTATAAGGTATGTTATAAGCCGAGTGATATCACAAATTATGATTGGACAGAAACTGCTGGATGGAGCAATGCTCATAAGGGTATTATCCTGTCAGTAAGAATCCTGGTTGGTGAGGAACATGCTCATACATTTGTCTGGAAGTCAGATGCAACGAAGCACTGGAAAGAATGTACATGCGGAGATAAGACAGAAGCAGAAGAACATACATTTAATGCCGGAGAGATCACGAAGGCTCCAACAACAACGGCAACCGGTATTAAGACCTATGAATGTACAGTCTGCGGTTATCAGAAGCAGGAAATTCTGCCAAAGAAGGAGGAGACTCCGGATCCTGATAAGCCGAACCCGGTTGATCCGACACCTGACAATCCAAACCCGGTTGATCCGACACCTGACAATCCAAATCCGGTTGGTCCGAATCCCGGAACACCGGAAGTTACGGATATCAGCAAGGCAGTTGTATCCGGTATCGTGAACAAAGCATATACCGGAAAAGCACAGGTACAGTCCAAGCTTACGGTATCATTAGGCGGTAAGGTTCTTACAGCAGGAAAAGATTATGTAGTGGCTTACAAGAATAATAAGAATGCTGGAAAGGCAACCATGACCATCAAGGGACAGAATGGTTATACCGGCATATTAAGCAAGACATTTAATATTACGATCAGTAAGGGAAAGACCTATGTAGTAAAGAGTGTGAAGTATAAAGTGACCAAGGCAGCTACAAATGGCAAGGGAACCGTTACGGTAACAGGAAGCTCTTATAAGAAGACAAATAAGAAGTTTAAGACCTTGAAGCTTGGCAAGACAGTCAAGATCGGTGGTATCTCTTATAAGATTACAGCGGTTAATAAGAATGCATTTAAGGGTTATAAATATCTGAAGTCCGTAACGATAGGAGATAATATAACGACGATCGGTAACAGTGCATTTGAAGGATGTAAGGCACTTACAACCGTTAAACTCGGTAAGGGTGTGACAAAGCTTGGAAGTAAGGTATTCTATAAGGATGCAAAGCTTAAGAATATTACGATCACATCAAAGAAGCTTAAGACAGTTGGTAAGAACGTATTTAACGGTATTCATAAAAAACCGGTTGTAAAACTTCCGAAGAGTAAGTATACTAAGTATGTGAAACTTTTGAAGAAAGCGAAGATGCCTTCAAAGGTAACATATAAGAAGATAAAATAAAAGCTGTGAATATGTTCTCATGATAGATGATCATATGACAATTTCATAGTATAAGGTGAAAGGCCACCGGAGTATCGAATGCCAGTTCATGGAATTTCTGGGCGACAGAGTTGTATGGAATGCAGAAGATATCGGTGGTCTTTCCTTTTAACAGGAAGGTGGCAGAATGAGTATTTTTGATATTGTAGGTCCGGTCATGGTCGGTCCGTCCAGCTCGCATACGGCAGGTGCAGTAAGGATCGGATATATCTGTTATAAGCTGATGGATGAACCCATCCGAAAGGTGAAGATCGGGTTATACGGATCGTTTCTGGCGACAGGAAAAGGAGGCCTTGCAGCTACCGCTACCGGAATTGCGATTGCTGAACGTCTGTAGAGGTTCTTACATGAATGAGCCTGTGAAATCCTATGGAATAAAGTTGACAGCCGGTGTGAAATTATAGTATATATAATCCAATAAACAGGCGCTTTCTATGATGGGAGATGAGCAGGCAGTGTGCTGCTATGGCCACTTGCTTTGCACCATCTCCCATCATAGAAAGTGTCGTCTGGATAGAATTGTGCGGTGGCTCTGAGACGAGAGTGCGCTGTTACACCCTTCTCGTCTCAGAGCCACCGTACAATTCTATAGTATGAGAATAAGGAGACAACATGGGAAAAGTATTTTTTACAAGACATGGTCAGACAATCTGGAACGTGGAGAATAAGATATGCGGTGCAACTGATATTGAACTTACAGAGCTTGGACATCAACAGGCAGAGGAGCTTGGAAGAAAGCTGGCGGAGGAACAGCCGGGAATCGATGAGATATTATATTCACCGCTTGTTCGTGCAGCCGAGACTGCCAGACATATATCGGAGATGACAGGAATTCCGATGCGGATGGAGCTGAGATTAAAGGAGCAGAACTTTGGACGGTTTGAATCAACACCCAGAAATGGAGAAGAATTCATGGAAGCAAAATCCCATTTCCTCGATCATTATGATGGTGGAGAGACGATGATGCATCTGTGCCAGCGTGTCTATAATCTGTTAGATGATGTAAAGGCGGAGTCGGATCATAAGACATATCTGCTGGTTGCACATAATGGAATTTCAAGAATCGTACAGTCATATTTCTATGATATGACAAATGAAGAATTCGCGCATTTCGGAATTAAGAACTGCGAGATCCGGGAATATTACTTTTAAATGAGCCATCCGGTAAAAAGCCGGTACTTGTTGATATTTTTTATCAATAAGTACCGGCTTTTTGTATACAAAAACAGAAATTTGACAGTATAATGTTAGAAGAAACTAACTAAAAACAGATAAAGGGTTGACAACAACCTATGTATGTGTTATTAAACATATGAACAAATAATCAAATGTTCAAAGAAAAGAATAAATAATTACACAGCATTTAGAAGAATATTGTTGGACGAGTTAAAAAGGAGGAACAGTTAAATGAAAAATCAGAATTTTTTACAGATCAGTGGTCTGAAAAAGAGCTTCGGATCAGGGGAGAACCGGACAGAGGTATTAAGAGGACTGGATTTTACAGTGACGAAGGGAGAAATCTGTGTCTTGCTTGGACCATCCGGCTCCGGTAAGTCTACGCTATTGAATATCATAGGCGGAATCGATAATGCGGACAGTGGTTATATAGCGATCAATGGGGAAAAAACAGTTGATATGGATGAGAAGACGCTGACACAGTACAGAAGAAAGCATCTTGGCTATGTATTCCAGATGTATAATCTGATCCCGAATCTGAACGTAAAGGAAAATGTAGAGGTTGGTGCATATTTAAGTGATTCACCGCTTGATGTCGATGATATCTTAAAGACGCTTGGTTTATATGAGCACAGACATAAGCTTCCGAATCAGTTGTCCGGTGGACAGCAGCAGAGAACATCGATCGGAAGGGCTATCGTTAAGAATCCGGATATCCTGCTCTGTGATGAACCGACAGGTGCACTTGATTATAAGACCTCGAAAGAGATCCTGAAGCTGATCGAGGATGTAAATCAGAAATATGGAAATACCGTTATCATGGTTACACATAATGATGCGATCAAGAATATGGCAGACCGTGTGATCAAACTGCGTGATGGAATGATCCGTAAGAATATAGTAAATGATGTAAAGGTTCCTGCAATGGAGCTTGACTGGTAATACAGAAGTGGAAGAGAGAAAAGGAGAATTTATAATATGAAGAATCCATTATGGAAACGGCTGCCGAAGGAACTGGCTGCCGATCTCGGAAAGTATCTGGTTATTTTCCTGTTTATGATCTTGAGTATTGGTTTTGTGTCCGGCTTTCTGGTAGCCGGTAAGAGTATGATCGCTACATATGATGAGAGCTTTGATAAGTATAATATCGAGAATGGTAATTTTGAGTACAAGGATGAAGCATCATCCGAGGTGAAGAGAGCGATTGAAGATGAGGGTGTAAAGCTGTATGAGAATTATTACTATGAGAAAATCGTAGAAAAAGATGGGGATGAAAGTACACTCCGTATTTTTAAGAATCGTACAGATGTGGATAAGGTTTGTCTGATGAAGGGAGCGTTCCCTACGGCAGAGGACGAGATTGCAATTGACCGTATGTATGCGGAAAATAATGGGATCAAGGTAGGAGATGATCTGTCGGTTGATGGGCAGACATATAAGGTATCGGGCTTTGTAGCATTATCTGATTACAGCACATTATTCCAGAATAACAATGATACGATGTTTGATTCCGTGCTGTTCGGTGTTGCGATCGTAACGGATGAACGGTTTGAAAGCTTTGACAAAGGGCTGATGCATTATTCTTATGCCTGGATCTATGACGATGAACCTGAAGATGAGAAAGCGGAGAAGGATGTATCCGATGATCTTGCAAGGGTGATCAGTCAGTATGGAGAAGTGGAGAAGTTTATTCCAAGATATACGAATCAGGCAATTAATTTTACCGGAGAGGATATGGGTAGTGATTCGATAATGGTGGAAACACTGCTTTATATTATAATCGTGATCATGGCATTTATCTTTGCGATTACGATCAACAATACGATCGTAAAGGAAGCCGGCACGATCGGTACTCTTCGGGCCTCCGGTTACACAAGAGGAGAATTACTGGCACATTACATTTCTCTTCCGATCCTGGTTACATTTGTAGCAGCTGTAATCGGAAATGTTCTGGGATATACAGTATTTAAAAATGTCTGTGTGGCAATGTATTATGGAAGTTACAGTCTGACAAAATATGTGACAAAATGGAATGCGGAAGCATTTGTAAAAACGACGGTTATTCCGATCGTGCTGATGCTTGTCATAACAGCATGGATGATCTATTCGAAGCTCCGTATGTCACCGCTTCGGTTTATCAGACGGGATCTTTCAAAGTCAAGGAGAAAGAAAGCGGTCAAGCTGCCACATTTCCGTTTCTTTACCAGATTCCGTATACGTGTGATCCTGCAGAATCTGCCAAGCTATATCGTATTGTTTATTGGAGTAACATTTGCGATCGTTCTGCTGATGTTCGGAATGATGATGTCGCCACTTTTAAAACACTATCAGGATGAAACACTGGACAACATGCTTGCGGATTATCAGTACGTTTTGAAAATGCCTGTGGAAACAGAGAACAAGGATGCAGAGAAATACTTGGTAACTTCCCTGATCTATAAAACAGATATAAGAGATGAAGAAGTCATGGTCTATGGTATCTCGGATGACAGCAAGTATTCCAAGGTACAGCCTGCGGATGGAGAAATGCTGATCTCTGACGGACTTCGTGACAAATATAAACTGAAAAACGGGGATACGATCACGCTGGATAAGGAATATTCATCCGATTCTTATAAGATAAAGGTTTCCGGTGTGTGCACATATCCTGCGGCATTGGCAGTATTTATGAATGAGAAGACATATCGGGAAATGTTCGATGTCGAAGAGGGATATTTCTCCGGATATTTCTCAAATGAGAAGCTGACTGATATTGATGAGAAGCTGATCGCGACAGTCGTCACAGAGGAAGATCTGACAAAGGTATCAAGACAGCTTGATCGTTCCATGGGGCAGATGTTCTATATGTTTGAGGTATTCGCACTGGCGATGTTCATGCTGATGGTTTATCTGCTTACAAAGCTGATCATTGAGAGGAATACCATATCAATATCCATGGTAAAGATCCTTGGATATGAGAACAAAGAGATCAACAAGCTGTATCTGTCTGCAACAACCTGGGTGATGGCAGTATGTGTCATCCTTGGAATCATTCTCTCACAGGTGGCGATCTCCGGCATCTATTATGTGATGATGAAGGAAGCAATCAGTGGATGGATGACGATCTATATTGCTCCGTATATTTATCCTGCGATCTTTATCCTGGCGATGGCAGCCTATGGAATCATCGCTGTTTTCCAGGTAAGAAGGATCAAACGGATCCCGATGGATGAGGCGCTGAAAAATGTTGAATAAGTCATTTGATCGTAATGTTCAAAATTGAATGATCTGAAACAAAAACGACCTAAAAACTTTCAATATCGAAAGTTTTTACAAATATAACAAATTTATAAAAAAACAGGGAGATTTGCAGTTCACAAATCTCCCTTCTTATGTTATCATCGTAAAGATGGTGTGCTGGAGATTTTGTCGAAAGAAGGCGTGCATTTCGATCGATAGTATCACAGTAAAACAGGTACAATAGAAGAAGGGAGATTATTATGAATCAGAAAAAAGAAGCGATTTATGATGCAAGGGAACTGGGTGTTCCGAAAATGTTGCTGTTAGGTTTGCAGCACATGTTTGCCATGTTTGGTGCAACTATTTTAGTACCGATTCTGGTAAATACTTATTTTAATGGAGAGGGCTTATCCATTCAGGTTACACTGATCTGTGCCGGAATCGGAACATTATTCTTCCATTTATGTACAAAATTAAAGGTGCCTGCATTTTTGGGTTCCTCATTTGCTTTCTTAGGAGGCTTTCACACAGTCGCAAATCTTGATACCGGAATCTTCAAAGATATGTCTATGGGTGAGAAATTACCTTATGCATGTGGTGGTATCGTAGTAGCAGGTGCGTTGTATCTGGTTCTTGCACTGGTTGTAAAACTGGTTGGCGTAAAACGAGTTATGCGTTTCCTTCCACCTGTTGTTACCGGTCCGATCATTATCTGTATCGGTCTGAGTCTTGCGCCATCAGCCGTAAATAATGCAAAAACAAACTGGATTCTTGCAATTATCGCATTTGCAGTTATCGTAATTTTTAATATCTGGGGCAAAGGAATGTTCAAGATCATTCCGATTCTTATGGGTGTTGTGATCTCATATGTAGTTGCATTTATTCTTTTCAAATGTGGTGTTCACAATCCGGACGGATCTGCAATCTTCACATTTAAGGCAGTAAAGGATGCCGGATGGGTGGATCTTCCTCCGTTCCAGCTTTGTAAATTCAATATTACTTCCATCCTTGTAATGGCACCTATCGCTCTTGCGACCATGATGGAGCATATCGGAGATATCTCGGCAATCTCAGCTACAACAGGAAATAATTTCATCAAGGATCCGGGACTTCACAGAACTCTGATCGGTGATGGTCTTGCTACAGCATTTGCTGCTGCATTCGGCGGCCCTGCAAATACAACATACGGTGAGAATACCGGTGTTCTTGAGCTTAGCCGTGTATACGATCCAAGAGTCGTACGTCTGGCTGCTGTATATGCGATCCTTCTCAGCTTTTCACCAAAGGTTGCTGAGTGTATCGGTTCACTTCCTGCATCGATCATCGGTGGTGTCAGCTTCATGCTGTATGGAATGATCTCAGCTATCGGTGTTCGTAATGTTGTTGAGAACAAGGTGGATTTCACAAAGTCGCGTAACCTGATCGTTGCTGCTGTTATCCTTGTCAGCGGACTTGGATTCGGTAATGGTATTACCTTCACAGTTGCAGGAACATCTATCACATTAACATCACTTGCTATCGCAGCTATCCTTGGAATTGCTTTAAACGCAATCCTTCCGGGCAAAGACTACGAATTCGACGAGTAAAATGAATAAAGCCTGAATTGGTTTGTAATACAAAACTGCCATATTAAGACACGCTGTGGTTTCGATGAACTGCATATACCTGATTCGCAAATGTTCCTGTGCCAACTCGCCCTTTGGGTTCAGACAGGCACCCACATTTGCTGGTATATGCATTTCATAACGAAATCTTCGCTTGAGGTCTTAATATGGCAGTTTTGTATTACAAGCTGGATTCAGGCTTATGTAGGTTGAGAAGATGTTAGAGGATATAATGTGGTATACTTGGTATAAAAAATCTCCCAGACGTTCCGGATATGATAGATACGAGAATTTTGTTGCGAGAAACACGCTATCAGCGAATGCGGGTGCCTGTTTGAGCCTGAAAGGCGAGTTGGCACAGGAGCATGAGCGAATAGATGCGTGTGACGAGTAGAAATTCGTAGTATATCATATCCGGAACGTCTGGGAGATTTTACATCAGGTGTACATAATTTTTTCCTGTTTATTCTACATCCAGAAGTTCAATCTTGAAGTTCAGTTCTTTGCCAGCCATCTCATGGTTTGCGTCAAAGGTGATCGTAGTATCATCCTTGGCGGTTACCTTAACAGGGAAAGACTGTCCGGCAGGATTTGACAGGAATACCTTCTGGTCAATTTCCAGATCTTCAGCACCGGGAAGCTGGCTGATCTCAACAGTTAAGATATTGTCGGGATCCGGCATGCCGTATGCTTCTTCCGGCATAAGGTGTACATCGATGATATCACCGATCGCCATGCCCTTAACCGCTTCGTCAAAGCCCTTGATCATCATGCCTGCACCGCATACAAAGTCGATTGGTTCCCCACGGTCATAAGATGAATCAAATTTGGTTCCGTCGTTAAATGTTCCTGTATAGTGAACTGTACATTTCTTGCCTTCGTTACTCATAAAAAATTCCTCCGATTTCATTGAATGTCTTATTCTAACATGAAATGGATAGAATGACTATAAAATGTTCGTGAAATTCCTTTGCCTGAAAGTGCCGCGTCGGTTCACAAAACTTTTGATATGTGCTACAATAAAGAATAATGCTGCCATAAGACAGTTTTTAAGGAAAGAGAAAAATATGAGAAAAGATTCAAAGAATAACAGTCGAAAGACAAATTACAAAAAAGCAGGAATCTGTATCGGAATGGCTGCCGTTTTGACATGCACAGTTTTTACATGGGGTGGACTGTCGGATAAGAAGACAGGATTTTCGGATCAGACAGGAACAGATTCGAATAAAACGTCGATACATACATACGACATAGAGGATCTGCCTTCGGAGGATACTCGGGAGAATACGATTCGGATTCACGGAGATTCTTATACTGTGTCAGAGCTGAGTGGGGATGCTGCGCATAATAAAGAATCAGATGATCTGATGAACCGGAGTGAGGCTTCGATAGACACAGAGGATGCTTCTACACAGTCTGAACAGAATATACAGAGTGAATATGCACTGAATGCAAAGATAAAAGAAGTGGATGATGCATCAGATGTAGTTGCTCTGATCAATGATACGTGGGAAGAACCGGAGAAACAGGATTCGGCAGAGTTGGCAGATGCGGAAGATAAGAACATTCAGAAGGAAAAGGCGGATGATACCTATCAGTTGAAGCGCCTTATGGTTCTGACGGATGGCAGGAAGCTGACAGATGATTATGGTGCTTCCGAGATTCTTCATTACGGTAAATATAATGAATATGTGCTGCAGTTTGAAACGGAAGCCGATACAAAGTATGCATATTATGAGCTGGTATCTGATTATGGAAAAGATAATTGCTATATAGATCAGGTTGTTACGGATGACGTGCTGGCGACATTTACCGGCGTAACAGATTATAAGACAATGTCATGGGGCGGATCTTATATGGGTATGGGCTATCTGAAGGCTGAATATGACTATTATCAGGTAGACAGAGATGTGACGGTTGCCCTGATCGATACCGGCCTGGATACGACAAACAAGATTTTTAATAACAGAGTCGATAAGAGGAGAAGCTTTTATTTTAAAGGCTCTGATTCTGTTAAAAAGACAACCGCATATGTAGACGAAAACGGACATGGTACGCATGTAGCAGGAATAATAGCAGATAATACGCCTGATAATGTGAATTTTATGGTGTTGAAGGCATTTGACGGAGATGGGAAATCATCGAATCTTGCAATTCGAAGTGCACTGCAATATGCAGTAGATCAGAAAGCAGATGTGGTAAATATGAGCTTCGGCTGGACCGGAATGTTATGGGCATATTCATCTTATTTGAAGGATGTGTTAAAGAAAGCCGAGACAGCAAGAACGGTTGTGTGCTGTGCAGCAGGGAATAAGGCATCTGATGTTGCTATGACATATCCTGCAAATAAAGAAAATGTCATAACCGTGTCAGCGATCAGAAATAACGGAATGTTCGCATCGGATTATTCGAACTATGGAGACATGATCGATTTCGCTGCTCCGGGAACGGCGGTTGTATCCACGTATCTTGGTGGCGGTAAGAAGTCTATGTCCGGTACGTCGATGGCGACACCGCATGTAGTGGCGGCAATTGCTTACATTAAGATGATAGAACCCAAATTGAATTATAAAGGGGTTAAGAATCGTCTGAAGCAATATGCGGAGGACAGAGGAACTCTTGGCTGGGACGAGAAGTACGGCTGGGGAGTTATTAAACTTCATGATTATTTTGATGATATGGGACTTGATACCAGATATACGGATTATGATGCAGATGGAACAGAGAAGGCCATGCCGGAGATATCATTTACAAAGGAAAAGCTTACAAAGAAGTACGGAAATGCTGACTATAAGTATGAGGTAACTACGAATTCTACAGGAAAAGTAGTTTACCGGTCGTCAAATACAGCTGTTGCAGAGCCGGATCAGTTCGGTTATATCACGATCAAAAAAGCAGGCTCCTGCACGATCACAGCCAGGGTGGCTGCGGATGCAAATTATAAAAGCGCAAGTGCCGGCTACCAACTGGTTGTATCTAAAAAGGATATGACGAAGAAGAAGGTAAAGCTGTCGAAGACGAGTTATATATATGCAGGAAAAAACTGCAAGCCGAAGGCTGTTGTAAGTGGACTTGCAAAATCTGATTATAAGGTAACTTATAAAAATGCAGATAAACCGGGAACTGCTATTTGCGTGATCACAGGTAAGGGTAACTACAGTGGCAAGATAGAAGTACCATACAGTATAAATCTTGCAAAGACAGTGATAACAAAGATAACAAACAAAAAATCAGGTGTAAGCCTGACATGGAAAAAGGTAGCGGGTGCAAAGGGCTATCGGATCTACAGAAGGACGAAGAATGGTTCGTGGAAACGGATCAGAGAATTGACCTCCGGTAAGAAGGTATCCTTTACGGATAAGACTGCGAAGTCCGGAAAGACTTATGAGTACCGCGTCAGAGCAAAGTGTAATAAGACTTATGGCAGTTATAGCAAGAAAATAAAATTAAAAAAGAAATAAGAAATAAGAAGACAGACATCATTTGAAGTCAGGTGGATCAGATTTCGGGTGATGTCTGTTTTGAAAGGAAAGAAAATGGACAAGAAACAGGTTCAGGAAATATATAGAGAGACAACGCCGGAAGAAGAACAGGAATATTTTGAAGAAGTAGAAAATGAGCTGCAGTGTGATCTTCAGACGACACAGGAAAGCATGGAATATCGGAATCAGGCGATCAAAGCACAGAAGAAATATATGCGTGACAGCCACGGTGATATGGACGACGAGGAATTCCTGCAGAACATGAACAATGTAAATAACGATACATTTTTTATCGAACATGCGGCAAAGCAGGTGGATGTACTGGCGCATCAGATCGAGAACCCGTATTTTGGAAAGATTGCATTTGAGTATCAGGAGGATGGACAGGTTCTTCCGGTCTATATCGGAACAAACGGCTACTGGTCGATGGAAGAACAGGATCAGAAGGTCTATGACTGGCGTGCTCCGATCGCATCGATGTATTATGATTATGAGAAGGGCGAGGCATCCTATCAGGCACCCGATAAAGAATATTCTGGAAAGATCGTAGAGAAGAAGCAATTTGATATCAGCAATGGAAGACTACATAATGCAGTCGATACCGATGAGAAGATCAATGATATGATCCTGCTTGATGCACTGGGAAAGAACAGCGGCACGAAGATGAAATCCGTAGTTGCAACGATCCAGAAAGAACAGAATGCATTGATCCGTAATAAGACCGCTTATAATCTTATTGTGGACGGACGGGCAGGAAGTGGTAAGACAGTAGTTGCGATGCACAGACTGGCGTGGCTGTTATTCAACAATCGTAAGACGATGTCGGCAGACAATGTTATGATCCTGTCGCCAAATGGAATCTTTGGCGATTATATTGCCGGTGTGCTGCCGGAGGTCGGCGAGGATAATGTACCGGAGAAGGAATTTGATTCTCTGATGGAGGAAATCCTGTTTGTGGACTGTGATTATGAGACAAAGCTGGAACAGGCAGACCGGATCACGACGCATCCCGATATGGAAAGTCCGGAGATGAAGAATATTGCATGGAAATCATCGATTGCGTTCTATCAGGCATTTAACAAATATCTGGAAGATTATACGGAAAATATTAAGTTTAAAGATTTCCATTTTGAGAAAACAGAATTTACAAAGGACCAGATCGAGAAGATGTTCTATAATCGTTTTGCCAGATATCCGGTCTATGAACGTTTTGAGAAGATCGCATATTTTATAGCAGACAGGGTAGAGGATGAACAGGATCAGGCATTTACGGATGAGAAGCATCAGAAGATGGAGAATCAGATCACAAAAGAGATGATCTATCAATATGCGGAGCGCAACCTGATCGAATTATATCAGAACTTTCTTAACAGTCAGGCTGAACAGCATCCGGGTATCGAACAATACCGGAATGAGTATGGAAAGGTGTGCTATGAAGATATTCTGGCAGTCTTTTATCTGCAGATTTATTTCTATGGATGTAAGTCTTATGACAATATCAAGCATCTCGTGATCGATGAGATGCAGGATTACAATATATTTCAGTATGCGGTGTTGGATCGTATTTTTAAATGTAAGAAGACGATACTGGGTGACAGTCTGCAGGTGCTTTATTATAATCCGGAGGAAACGGTGCTGGATGTATTGCAGACGGTATTTGTGCCGCATGGAGGAACAGGTGGTTGCCAGATCAAGACTCTGGATACTGCATATCGTTCAACCTGTGAGATCACAGAATTCTGTAACAGGATACTGGAAGCAGACCGGGCGTCAGACGAGGTGGAGGCCCATCCACTTAACCGCCATGGCATGGAGCCGGTAACAGAGCAGGCGGAGAGTATAGAAGATGCTGCCGGATTTATCGCAGAGAAGCTTGATTATGGAGAACTGGATGATTTTGATAATGTGGCAATTCTCTGTGATGATGAAGAACGTGCATTTGCCATGTACAAAGAACTGGAAGAATATGAGCAGGTGACATATCTTACGAATCAGTCGACTGTCTATAATGGAGGTGTGGTCGTTCTTCCGAAGTTTCTTGCAAAGGGGATGGAATTCGATGCAGTATTTGTTATCAATGAACAGGATGTGATGGAAAACCGGATCAGCCGACATGCATTTTACATTTCCTGTACAAGAGCACTGCACCAGTTGTATGTGATCGATGTTACAAACCAAACTTGATTATTTCAAGTTTGGTTTGTAACAAATATACATTATTAAGATAAAATGCCTGAAAATATCATTTTGAATGGTCTTTGACTTGGGATATTGACGTATAAATGCAGGAGGACTAGAATGCCTCTTGTCAAAAGGTTTATCCCTTACAGGTAACACCGGATAACTCGTGACAATAAAATATTTGTTAAACGAGGAGATACGAAGATGAGCAGACAGTACGACCCATATGAGAATGTGGTAGCAGTGATGGAAGAAGCCATGAACATTGGCGGAATTGACAAGAGGATGTTTGAGATCATCAGGAATCCACAGCGTGAGACTAAGGTTTACCTTCCTGTGGAGATGGATGACGGAAGTGTTAAGGTATTTGAAGGATACAGAGTCCAGCATTCAAATATCAGAGGACCGTTCAAAGGAGGTATACGTTATCACAAGGACGTATCGCTGAATGAAGTCAAAGCACTTGCAACATGGATGTCATTAAAATGTGCAGTGGCAAATATACCATTTGGAGGAGCGAAGGGTGGTATCAAAGTAGATCCGGCTACACTTTCCAGACGGGAATTGTGTGCGTTGACGAGAAGATATACCTATGCGATCGAGCCGATCATCGGAGCAGATACCGATATACCTGCTCCTGATGTGAATACAAATGCACAGATCATGACATGGGTGTTAGATACATACAGCCAGTTAAAGGGCAAACCTTGTCCCGGAGTTGTGACAGGAAAACCGCTAGAGCTTGGCGGTTCCAAGGGAAGACCGTCGGCAACCGGACGTGGAGTTGTGATCAGTACCAAGCTCCTTCTTGCAGAAGATGGCAAGGTGTTAGAGGGTACTAAGGTTGCAATTCAGGGATGCGGTAATGTTGGCGGCAATACAGCCAGGATATTTGGACACAGAGGTGCAGTTGTTGTAGCAATCAGTGATGTGTCGGGTGGAATCTATAAGGAGACCGGACTGGATGCAGATAAGGTAACAGCTTATGTAGAAGCCGGTGGTCTGCTTGCAGACTATCAGGAAGATGGTGTTATCCATATTTCGAATACAGATATTCTTACCTGTGATTGTGACGTGCTGGTTCCAGCAGCGCTTGAAAATCAGATCACGAAAGAGGTTGCGGAGAAGTTAAAATGTTCTTATATCGTTGAGGGTGCAAATGGACCGACGGCAGCAGATGCAGATCCGATCCTTGCAGAAAGAGGTATCAAGCTTGTGCCGGACATTTTTGCAAACAGCGGCGGTGTTATTGTTTCTTATTTTGAATGGGTACAGAACATTCAGGAAATGACATGGGAAAAACCGCAGGTAAATGAGATGCTTGAAACGATCATGACGAAAGCATTTGGAGAAATCGTGGAGGAGAGCAAAAAGAGTCATTGTACTTTGCGGATGGCAGCCTATATCATTGCTTTAAAACGATTGATCCATACGGAAGAGATCAAGGGTATATTCCCGTAAAATATACAGATGCAATACTACATGGTATTTTTAGTGCTGGATTTATCCTGTTATTAGTAGTAAAATACAGACAGGATAGATAGAAGTACATTGATATCAGAAATATGAAAGGGATGTCCTTCTCAGATGAAGGATGTCCTTTTTCTATACCAAAGTTTCTATATAAATAAAGGTATTTGGCAGATGAGATGTATAAGAAAATGGAGAGTAAAACTATGCGTGAAGTAAAAGAGACAGCTTACTGTCTGGATGAGGTAGATCAGAAGATTCTGGAACTGTTAGAGAAGGACGCTCGTATGTCTTTAAAGGATATTGCGGAATGTGTGTTTCTGTCATCAACAGCAGTATCTACGAGAATAGAGCGGTTAAAGGAAGCAGGGGTGATCGAGGGCTTTCAGGTACAGATCAATCCGATCGCACTGGGATATTATACAAAAGCATTTATTAATTTAGAGGTAGAGCCGAACGACAAACAGGATTTTTATCCATTTATCAAGAACTGCAAAAATGTTGTGGAATGCAATTGTGTGACCGGTGACTATTCCATGCTGATCGAGGTTATCTTTGAGACAACGATGGCATTGGATCTGTTTATCGGTGAATTGCAGAGATTTGGAAAAACAAAGACTTTGATCGCATTCTCGACCTCTGTAGAACACAGAAATATCTACTGGAAGGAAGAAAATCAGGAGCCGAATACATAAATTTTTTTTCGAAAGCGGATACTAACAATGGGAGGTTGCTTATGAAACAGAACGTAAAGAAAAAAGAGACATATATTCCATCATCCAACGGAAGAGATAAATTACATGTCATTGTCTGGATTCCGCAAGGAGAGATCAAGGCGGTGCTTCAGATCTCTCATGGTATGATAGAGGACATGGAGCGTTATGATCATTTTGCAAGATTTATGGCTGCCAGAGGAATTCTGGTATGTGGAAATGATCATCTGGGGCATGGCCTGACAGCCAGAAATAAATCCGAGATGGGTTATATGTATGCTTATGATGCAAGTAAGACGATGGCAGCAGATGTGCATCGTGTGACCAGATGCATAAAACGGGCATATCCGGATCTTCCGTATTTTCTTATGGGACACAGCATGGGATCATTTATTGCAAGAAGATATATGTGCGAATATGCAAAAGATCCAAAGTACCCTGCAAAGGTGCAGAAAAATGCCAGCATAGATGGTTTTATCTGTATGGGAACGGGCGGACATCCGAAGTGTATGCTGAAGATCGGAGAGGCGGTAGCCGGAGTGGAGAGTATGCTCCGTGGTGAGAAGCATAGAAGCAAATTGTTGCAGGTGCTTGCATTTGGTACTTACCTTTTCGGTATTCCCAGAATGACGATCATGAACGGTGAGAAACGGAAGCGTACCGTGAAAGACTGGCTGAGCAGAGACTATGTTCAGGTTGACAAATATATGGCAGACCCGATGTATGACTATACCTTTACGGTAAAGGGCTACAAGACGTTATTCAAAACACTGGAATTTATTCAGGATGAGGATAATCTGGCAAATGTGCCAAAGAATATGCCGGTATTATTCATATCAGGAAGCAAAGATCCGGTCGGACACTATGGACTGGACGTGAAGCTTTTATACAACAAATACAGCAGATATATCACAGATGATGTCAAATGCATCCTGTACAAGGATGCGCGTCACGAAGTCATAAACGAGATTAATAATATTCAGGCATATTACGATATCTATAACTGGATCGACCTGCACACCATAGGGGTGTAAAGACGGAAACACATTTTAGTAATAAAAACAGGGCATATCTGTAAAATACGCATGACTACACAAATATGGGTATGAAGTATATGGATTTCATAAATTAATGTAGAAATTATATTGAAAAAATCTAATATAATTTGGATTGTATATCTTTATACTATGTAAAAACAGAACAGGCGGTAACCCTCAACCGGGGCATTTTCAAACCATAGCATGAACGACTGAGTTTCAACGATTCGATGCTGCTGCAAAGGACACAACGAATGTATCGTGTCCGGCGCAGCATGCAGATCGAATCGAAGTTGAAATGAAGGTAGTCATGCGTGTTTGAGAATGCCCCGGTTGAGGGTTGCTGCCTGTTCGTTCGTGCTGAGTATATTTACAAGCTGATCTTCTTTTCGAGGAGTACGGAGCTTCCGATATAGCTTGCCACCATTACTACGAAGTAGAGTGCGATCTGTGGAATCATGGCATACATGGCTTCCATAAATGTTGTATCCGGTCCGGGATTGGACAGATGGGGAATCTTAGAAGCAATTACAGACAGGATCACATAGAAGACGATGAACAGTACGAAACTGATAAAACCTTTAATCTTCTTTGTCTGAAGAATGGTGGAGCATACCGATACCGCAAGGTAAGCAAGTGTGATCGTCATAAAGAACTGGATCAGGAATACAAGGATAAATGCCAGTAATCTTAAGATAACGCCGCCCAGGGAATATCCCCCCATTTCAAGAATATTGCTTAGGAAATCATAAAAAGTATCAATGGAGTCATATGTGGAGTATGCCAGGCTGAGATCTAAGGTCAGTAAGCCGAATATAACAGCAACGATTATTGCACCTGTCAGCAGGATGGATAACAGTTTGGCGCCGATTACTTTATAGCTGGATATAGGAGCCATAAAGACCAGATATCCCGATTTGTTTTTCAGATCCTGACTGTAACTGATTATGCCGTAGATCAATACAAACAGGTAACAGCAGAAAGCCGCGAGAATAAGCAGGGCAATAGCAATAACAGAGTGATCTGCATGTTCGGTTAACGTACCAATGAGAAAGTAAAGCTCAATGGCAGCAATGACGATCCCTACGATCAGAAGTGGAAAGATTCCACGGCGAAATTCATATTTTAACATTTTTAACATAATTGAATACCTCCCAGTTTATGCGTAGATTTCTTTATACATATCAACAATGGATTTGCCCTGTGCGATACGAAGTTCTTCTGCATTACCCTGTAATACACAGGTTCCGTTTTTGATGAAGATGGCATGATCAATGATCTTTTCCAGTTCATCCACCAGATGGCTTGACATGATAACGGCAGTGTCATCTGAGATATTAGACACGATTGTATGAATGATCTTCTCGCGGGCAATGATATCGATGCCGTTTAACGGTTCGTCTAACATAATAACTTCCGCATTTCTTGAAAGCGTTGCAACGATCTTAAGCTTTGCCATCATACCGGATGACATCTCACGCACTTTTTGCTTTGGATCCAGATCCATTTCCTGTAACAGTCGCATGTATTTGTCATAATCAAAATCAGCGAAGAAATCACGATAATATTTTCCGACATCAATGCAGTTCATATAACCGAAGAAATAGGCTTCTGTAGGCATATATGCAATATGCGCTTTGGCTTTGTAATCTAATGGACGGTTATCCATTGTGATCGTACCGGAGGACGGTTTTGAAAGCCCGGCGATCATTTTCATAAGGGTGGATTTACCGCTTCCGTTCGGACCGAGTAGAGCATAAATGTTACCGGATATGATATCCAGTGACAGGTCCGAAACAGCGGTCGTACTCATATACTTTTTTACTAAGTGTTCACATTTAATCATAGTATTCATTCCTTTCAATACTTGTTTTTACAGGGAATAGTAGTCCTGCAATAATCGGATGATCTCTTCCGGCGTATATCCCATGCCGGTGAGCTGTTCATCCAGAACTGTAAGAATCTGCTTTAACTGTTCCTGTTTCAGCCGATCAATTACCTGAGGATCTTCTGTTACAAATGTACCAATTCCACGTTTCGTATATGACAGTTCGAGAGATTCCATCTCGTTATAAACCCGGGCTGCGGTGTTTGGGTTGATGTCATATTGGATAGCAAGCTCTCTGGATGATGGGAGCTTGGTACCAAGTGGCAGGGCACCTGTAATAATCTTCTTTTTTATATCATCGATGACCTGAAGGTAGATCGGCAGGTTTGATTTAAATTCCAAATGCTTTCCTCCTAACTACTGTACTAGCCAGATAGTATACCAATACACTTAGGATGTCAAGCATAAAAAATAAATTTATAAATATTAATTTGCCGGCAAAAACTTCCATTTACAGGTGATTTGCCGGATAAAGGCTAAAATTAATGAGAACAATTCTTAAAAAGGTGTTCAAACCTGACAAAATATGTGTTAGTATAGACTTATCAAAAGTAAATTCGGAATAAATTATTGGAGTGAACAGGTATGGCAGAGAAAAGAAATACAAAACAAAAACAGGTTATATATTCGGTTATAAAAGAATTAAAATGTCATCCGACTGCCCAGCAGCTTCATCAGATTCTTATGGAGAGGGGATATAATATAGGTGCATCGACCGTGTACAGGGTGCTGGCGGATGCGGTTGATGACGGCATTATCATGAATGTATTCTCATTTGATAAGAATGAACATTTTGACGGCAATCCGGTTCCACATTATCATATTATCTGTACTAAATGCGGAAGAATCTTCGACAGCCATGTCCCATATGATCCTGAGATCGATGAGCGAGGCAGACTGGCGGATGAGGACTTTATCATTTCATCCCACAATCTTGAATATGTCGGCATTTGCCCTGAATGTCAGAACGAGCAGGAATAACACCATGCTTTATAACACACACTATCAGGATTTATATAAGATTGCATAAAATATAGCATACACATACAGCAACACCCATATGGTTGTTCCATTATAACATGACATATACGAGGATTTCGTTGTGAGCTGCACATTGTCAGTAAATACGAGTGCCTGTTTGAGCCGAAGGCGAGTTGGCACAGGAGTATTTACGAATCAGACATGTGCTGCGAACAGAAACCGCAGTAAGTCATTTATAGTGGAATAACCATATGGGTGTTGCTGTATGTGTGTGCTATATTGCAATCTTATATAAAACTTGAACAACCTGTCAAAGCATGGTGTTATTCCTGCTTTTTGTTATCTTCATTGTCTTTCTTGTCAAAGACTTCGAATTCGGCGTCATTATTCTGGATGGTGGAGATCACCTTGGCAGATTTTACAGGACGCATCGGATCGGTCATTGGATTCTGGATGAAAGTCTGGCTTGATGATGGCAGGACAACATTCTGACCAAGAATGGATCTGCGGTCACGGATTGCACGGCGTCTGGCACGTTCTTCTGCAGAGAGCTGTTCCTCATCTTCCATATCTTCATCATCTTCAAGTTCTTCCATGTCTTCGTCTTCGATTGAAGAATCAATATTGGAATCTTCGGAATCAGCGCTTTCGTTTGCAGTGCCTGCATCAGATTCATCCAAATCGTCTTCTTCCGGTTCTGCATTTCCGAATAATTCATCGAAATAGGACTGCTCGATATGGATATCAAAATCTGCTTCGGCGTGTCCGACCTCATCCTTGCAGTCGTTATAAATCTTTGTGTTATACGTTTCCTTAAGCTGTTCGATCAGTTCTTTATCATCATACTGAAGCTGCTCCAAAATACGGGCAACAATGATTCCCTGATATTCGTCGCTCCAGCCATCTTCGAGCTTGATCACGATACCGAGCTTCCGGCTTCGGATCGCCATACAGATCACACCTCTGGAACCGTCCTTCATAAGAAGATCCGGGTTCTTATTTACATAGTAAGATGGTGTAAAGTAATCGTTGATCTTTTCAGGATGCTTATTAATACAGTCGAAGTTATAGGTGATTGCTTCCCGTATATCATCCGGCAGGTTGAACGGATCTGCAAGTTTTGCATAAGCAAGTGCGATATTACGCATTGGAAGTGCAAATACCGGAACACCACAGCCGTCGATTCCTAGACTGATCCGGTAAGTCGGAGTCTGGCTTAGCATGGATAAGAATGAAATGATCTGCTTCTGGACAGGAGAGTCCGGAAGCTGGTAGCCGGTGACTTTTCCTGTTAGTTCACGCTGCAGCATCATAAGGCTTAAGTGCTTGCCGGAGCAGCAGTGCTGCAAACGGCTCTTGCCCTCTACAGGATTTAGCTTGGAACCAAGTGTAAGCTTGTCCGCAAGCGGTGTTGCAGATGTGGAGATCGTTGGATTCATGATCATATCTTCTTCTTTTAAGCCCGTTTTTTCCATGATGCTCTGAAGTACATAGATGTGATGATTACTGCCCCAGTGAGAGGAATTACAGATCGTTACTTCTTCCTCGCTCAGGTTATATTTTTTATGAAGACCTGCGAGCAGGGTAGGAAGCACCTGGATCGGTTTGCTTGCGGAACGCATATAAGTCTGGCGCTCGATATCACCGGTATAAGCAATCGTTTCGCCGGTTGATGAAACAATAGCAATAGATCCATAATGTACATTTTCAACAACATCGCCACGGTATTCTTTTACTAAAATTTCAGCCATAAGTTCTTCTTCCTTTCATCTTCGTATACTCAGGCATTTGTGGGATGATGACAGGTCAAAATCTGTGTAACAGCCTGAAGGTATATCGGTAAAATAATTAATTAGAGTTTATCACAAGTAGAAAACCATTTCTACCCGGAGAATATAGGAAAGAAATTTTTTTAATCAAAAATGCACAGTGAAAATTGTTAAAAGATACATGGAAAATTCATGCAAAATATATGTTTATTTTGTAAAAATGTTTAAAATTTCTATATTCTTTCAACTTTTATTGTGAAAATGCAATAAAAAACTTTGCTTATTACAAAAACAGTGGTATAATGCATTTATATTAATACGCACGAAGGGGTGACATTATGATTAAAAAAGAAATGATAGCCATGCTTCTTGCAGGAGGACAGGGAAGCCGTTTAGGCGTTCTGACCTCTAATCTGGCTAAGCCGGCTGTAGCTTTTGGCGGCAAATACAAGATTATCGATTTCCCATTAAGCAACTGTATTAATTCAGGTGTTGATACAGTAGGTGTTCTTACACAGTACAGACCACTGAGGCTTAACCAGCATATTGGAATCGGTATCCCTTGGGATCTGGATCGTAACATAGGAGGCGTGACAGTTCTTCCACCATACGAGAAAAGTGATAACAGCGAATGGTATACAGGTACTGCAAATGCTATTTATCAGAACCTGGAGTTTATAGACTATTATAATCCGGAATATGTTCTGATATTATCTGGTGATCATATCTACAAGATGGACTATGAGAACATGCTGGAATATCACAAATCCTGTGATGCAGATATCACACTTGCAACATATCAGGTACCATGGGAAGAAGCTAGCAGATTTGGCGTTGTAATTACAGATGAGAACAATGTTATTTCAGAATTTGAGGAGAAACCTGCAAATCCTAGAAGTAACAAAGCATCTATGGGTATATATATATTCAGTTGGAAGGTGCTTCGTGAAGCACTTGTAAAGATGAAGGATCAGCCGGAATGTGACTTTGGTAAGCACATCATTCCATACTGCCATTCAAATGGCAAGAAGATCTGTGCATATGACTTCAAGGGTTACTGGAAGGATGTAGGAACACTTGGTTCTTACTGGGAAGCAAATATGGAGTTAGTAGATATTGTTCCTGAATTCAATCTGTATGAGGAGTTCTGGAAGATCTACACCAAGACAGATGCGATCCCACCACAGTACATAGATGCAAGCGGCAGAGTAAGCAGATGTATCATCGGTGAAGGAACAGAGGTATACGGCGATGTTGAAAATTCCGTTATCGGTTCCGGTGTTACGATCGAAAAGGGTGCAGTCATCCGTAATTCGATCATTATGAATAACGCAACGATCGGTGAGAATGCATATATGGACAAGGCTATCATCGCAGAGAATGTTAAGATTGGTAAGGATGCTAAGCTTGGAATCGGAGAAGAAGCTGTCAATGAATTCAAGCCACAGATTTATTCATTTGGACTTGTTACGATCGGAGAGAACTCAGTTATTCCTGATGGTGTAACAATCGGTAAGAATACTGCTATATCTGGTGTGACTACTCCGGAAGATTATCCGGATGGCAACTTAAAGAGTGGCGGAAGTATTATAAAGGCAGGTGAATAGAGATGAGAGCATTAGGTATAATTTTAGCAGGTGGTAATAGCAACAAGATGGGCGAATTATCAGCAAAGAGAGCTGTTGCAGCTATGCCTATTACTGGCGGTTACAGAGCTATTGATTTTGCCCTTTCGAATATGACAAATTCCCATATCCAGAAGGTAGCGGTATTTACACAGTACAATACCAGATCTCTGAACGAACATCTGAATTCCAGCAAATGGTGGGATTTCGGAAGAAAACAGGGTGGTCTCTATATATTCACACCAACTATTACATCAGAGAACAGCTACTGGTATAAAGGTACAGCAGATGCACTTTATCAGAACATTAATTTCCTGAAGGAAAGTCATGAACCATATGTAGTCATTGCATCCGGTGATGGTATCTACAAGCTGGATTATGGTAAGGTTCTGGAAGAACACATCAGCAAGGGTGCAGATATTACGGTTGTATGTAAGGACCTTGCACCGGGAGAAGATGATGTGAACCGTTTTGGTGTAATACAGATGGATACGGACAACCGTATCGTAGATTTCGAGGAGAAGCCACTGGTTGCAGGCAACAATACGATCTCAACCGGTATCTATGTGATCAGAAGAAGACAGCTCATCGAATTACTGGAAACCTGTGCAAATGAAGGCAGAACTGATTTTGTAAGAGATATTCTTGTAAGATATAAGAATGTAAAGAAGATTTATGGATATAAGATGGATACTTACTGGAGAAACATCGGAACCAAGGAGTCTTACTATAAGACAAACATGGATTTCCTGAACAGAGATGTAAGAAACTATTTCTTCAAGCAGCATCCTGACATCTACTCCAAGGTGGAGGATCTTCCACCAGCAAAGTATAATGGGGAAGCGGTTGTGAATAACAGCCTGGTAGCAAGTGGATGTATCATAAATGGTACTGTAGAAAATTCAGTATTATTTAAGAAGGTATACATTGGCAACAACTGTGTGATCAGAAATTCTATTATTCTGAACGATGTACACATTGGGGATAATTGTGTAATTGAAAACTGTATTGTAGAAAGTAGAGATACGATCCGTGCAAATACAGTTCATCAGGGTAGCCCGGATGACATCAAGGTTATCGTGGAGAAGAATTTCAGATACGCATTGTAGCAGATAAGAAAGACAAGGGGGTACACACGATGCAGGTGACCGATATCAGAGTCAGGGGTGTTGAAAAAGAAGGTAAGATGAAAGCCGTCGTTTCGATCACAATTGATAATGAATTTGTAGTTCATGATATCAAAGTGATCCAGGGTGATAAGGGATTGTTTATTGCGATGCCTAGCCGGAAAGCAGCAGATGGTGAGTACAGAGATATCGCACATCCAATCAATACTGAGACAAGAGAACGTCTGCAGCGGATGATACTTGAGAAATATCAGGAATCACTGGAAGCTTAAGACGTGAAACGGAGCCAGCCACTGTAGATGCAGTGGCTGGCTTTAGTGTTAGTATTGGTATTTATATATGGTAAAGATCTATAACAAGGGGAGAGAAGGTTTATGGAAATAAATAGAGTAATGATATTGTTTTCGGGTTGTTTTTTGATTGTTTGGTCTACTTTCAAATGGAAGATTCCAAATGTGATTTGGAACGCTAAATTAACCAAAGTATGTTCTGTGGCTTTGGGATTGTATAATATTATTTTAGCGATTTGTTATGAAAAAGATTTAAACATTGCTTTATTCATTGTAGACTTTATTCTCTATATTTTATTGGATGTAGGATTTTTAACAGTTAAGTTAAAAAAGGATAAAAAAGGAAAAATAAAGAATCTTCAACTGGGGATTTGCTCCATTTTTGTTATTTTGGCTATGATTATGGTATGTTTTAATTTGAATGAGATTTATGCCAGCATAATGATTTTAGCTGGTGCGATGATGGGGATATCTGTTCCTTTTCAGAAAATGAATTGTGATTAAAGTGTCGATTAATAAAGTGGTTGTGAGACGAAATTCAATAAATAAGTTGTTCATTTAATTTGAGAGGAGATTATATTTATGAAATGTTTATCATGTGGTAAGGAAGAATTTGATGAATGTACGAAATATTTCCACCATATGGTTGAAAATGAAATAGGGATAAAGTAAAATTAGCTGTGGTAATCTCATATTTTATTTGGAGGATAATAGGACAATGCTGAAAGCAATCATCCTTGCAGCAGGCAAGGGAACAAGAATGAAATCTGAAAAGCCAAAGGTTGTGCACGAGGTGCTTGGGAAACCGATGGTATACTATTCGATAGAAGCGGCAAGAGCTGCCGGATGTGATAAAGTCTGTGTGATCGTTGGATACAAGGCAGAAGAAGTAGAAAAAAGTATTAAAGATACTTATGCGAAGCTTGATAAGACAGAAGAAATGCAGGATGTAGTAAGCTATGCACTACAGACCGAACAGCTTGGAACCGGTCATGCAGTTAAGTGTGCTTCTGATTTTATCGGCACGGAGGGAGATGTTGTTGTCCTTTGCGGAGATACACCACTTGTAACCGGTAAGACATTAGAGCAGGCGATCAAGAAGCATGTTGCAGCAGGAAATGGTGTTACGGTTATCTCAGCGATGCTTTCAGATCCATTTGGATACGGAAGAATTATCCGTGATGAGAAAGGCTTATCAAAGATTGTAGAACAGAAGGATGCAACCGAGGAAGAACAGGCAGTTAAAGAAGTGAATTCCGGTATGTATATTTTCAAATGTGATGCATTACTGGCAGCACTTTCACAGATTACAAATGATAATGCACAGGGTGAATATTATCTGCCGGACACCATTGAGATCATCAAGAAAATGGGACTTCCGGTCGATGCGGCAGCCATGGAGGATGCAGATCAGATCAAGGGTGTCAATACACTGGAACAGCTTGCAGAAGCAGAAGAGATAATGAGGTCAAGATAAGATGAAACTGATAGTAGGACTTGGAAATCCGGGAACCAAATATGCGGGAACCAGACATAATGTAGGATTTTCCGTAATCGTAGGACTTGCAGATAAATATAATATAGAATTGAGTGAAAAGAAGCATAAAGCGATCTATGGCAGGGGCATGATAGAAGGAGAGAAAGTGATCCTTGCAATGCCACAGACATTTATGAATCTGAGTGGAGAAAGTGTCCGGGAACTGGTCGATTATTACAAATGCGATCCATCCGATGTGATCGTTGCTTATGATGATATCGATCTGGCAGTCGGCAAGCTTCGGATCCGTGAAAAGGGAAGTGCCGGTGGACATAATGGAATGAAGAATATCATTTCACATCTGGGAACACAGGAATTTGTCCGGGTCCGTGTCGGAATCGGAAAGAAGCCGGATCGTATGGATCTTGCAGATTATGTATTATCCAGATTTGGAAAAGATGAACTTCCGGAGATCAAGGCAGGCTGTGATAATGCCTGTGATGCGATCGCATTGATCTTAAAAGACAGTGCGGCAGCAGCAATGAATAAATATAATTAACTGAAAGATAAAATGTGTTGATCGGAACAGGTCGTATACAGGGTAAAGCTGTGGATACGATCAGACAGGTATAAATAATCAGAAAATAAAAAAGAAAGGGAGCCAGGCTGTATCAGCCTGGCATTTGGCGTCGATATGAAGGCAATCAATGAGCCTGTAAAACATACCGAAAATTATATACAGATAAAGGACTGGTTAAAAGAGCAGGATGGCATCGTCAATATATCCGGAAATGACGGAACAGACCGGGTGTATCTGATGCATGCATTTTCATCCGATGCACATGTAAGGCTGGTCGTAACCTACAGCGAACAGAGAATGGAACAGTTATATGAGGACTTCCGTTTCTATGATAAAGCGGTGTATATGTATCCGTCGAAGGATATTTTATTTTACAGCTCAGATATCCATGGAAATTCTATCACCAGACGGCGGATGGATATTTTCAGACGACTGATCGAGGGAGAAGCCTGTACGATCATTCTGACGGTAGATGCGTTATTTGATAGGATGCCGGATCTGTCCTATATTAAGAAAAATGTGGTGACGATCCGTGAGGCAGAAGAACTGGACGTCGAGGCGCTTAAGAAGTGTCTGGTGGAACTGGGGTATGAAAAGGCAGACAGTGTAGATGGTGTCGGACAGTTTGCTGTGCGTGGTGGTATCATTGATATTTTCCCTCTGACAGAGGAATGTCCATATCGTATCGATATGTGGGATACGGAGGTCGATACCATCCGAAGCTTTGATGTGGAAAGCCAGCGGTCGATCGAACAGGTGCAGGAGATCCAGATCTATCCGGCAAGCGAGATGGTGTTGTCTGATCGCAGGACGGCGCAGGGTATCCGTAAGCTTGAGCAGGAGTTCAAGCCATATTATGAGAAGCTGCGGAAAGAGTTCAAGACAGAGGAAGCTGCCCGTCTGAAGAAGCAGATCGGGGAGATCAAAGAGCAGTTGACTGAGTTCCATGGAATGGCTGGAGTCGACAGCTATGTAGAGTATTTCTACAGTAAGACAGTATCACTTTTAGACTGCTTCCGCACAAAGAATACAGTTATTTTATTGGATGAGACTTCGAGGATATCAGATTATGCGGATAACTATATGGCGACCTTCCTTGAGAGCATGGAGAGCCGTCTGGAGGGTGGTTATATCCTTCCGGGTATGATGAATATTTTATTTACTTATCCGGCAATCGTGCAGAAAATGCAGGCATTTCAGACGCTCGCATTTTCTATTCTGTATCATGAGGATCGGTATTTTACGATCCGGCATGATGTAACATATGACAGCCGTGTAGTTAATTCTTACAGGAATAATTTTGAAGCGTTGATTGCGGATATCGGAAAATGGCGAGAGAAGAATTACCGTATCATATTTATCTCACCATCGACGACCAGAGCAAAACGCATGGTTGAGAATCTGACCAGCCATGATGTGGCGTGCTTCTATTCAGAGGATACCGACCGTGTTCTTTCTGAGAAAGAGGTAATGGTTACGACAGGAAGACTTCGGGCAGGATTTGAGTTCCCGGAGCTGAAGCTGGTTGTGATAAATGAAGGCGACGTCTTTACTGCACGGAGCAGTATGAAGAAAAAGAAGAACCAGAAGCCTCGGTATTCTGGTGAAGTGATCAAGGATTTCTCTGATATCAGCGTGGGTGACTGTGTGATTCATGAACGCTATGGTGTTGGTATCTATGGCGGTATCGAGAAGGTCGAAGTGGACGGTGTCTTAAAAGATTATGTAACGATCAATTATGCAGAGGGCGGAAAGCTCTATGTGCTGGCCTCTGAGGTAGACTGTATCCAGAAATACAGTGATAAAGAGGGCAGACGGCCGAAGATCAACAAGCTCGGCAGCAAGGACTGGGAGAAGACCAGAAGCCGGGTAAAAGGTCATGTTGCAACGATCGCAAAGGAACTGGTGAACCTGTATGCGAAACGACAGGCATCACAGGGCTTTTGCTATTCGAAGGATACGATCTGGCAGCAGGAATTTGAGGAAATGTTCCCGTACGAGGAAACGGATGACCAGAAGAAAGCAATCGCAGAGACAAAGGCAGACATGGAGAGCAGCAAGATCATGGATCGTCTGATCTGTGGTGATGTGGGCTTTGGTAAGACAGAGGTTGCGATCCGTGCGGCATTTAAGGCGGTATACGATGGCAGACAGGTTGCATATCTTGTGCCTACTACGATCCTTGCACAGCAGCATTATAATACATTCAAAGAACGTATGAAGGAATTCCCGGTCGAGATCCGGCTGTTATGCCGTTTCTGTACACCGAAGGAGGTACGGGAGACGATCGCCGATTTGAAGGCCGGAAAGGTGGATATCGTGATCGGAACACATCGGCTGTTGTCCAAGGATGTGGCATTTAAGCAGCTTGGTCTGCTGATCATAGACGAGGAGCAGCGGTTTGGTGTAACACATAAGGAAAAGATCAAGCAGATGAAGACAAATGTAGACGTTCTGACCTTGACAGCGACTCCTATTCCTCGTACACTTCATATGAGCCTGATCGGTATCCGGGATATGAGTGTTCTGGAAGAAGCACCGGTTGACAGACGGGCGATCCAGACCTATGTCATGGAGCTTGATCCCGAACTTGTCAAAGAAGCGATCAAGCGTGAGCTGGCGCGGGATGGTCAGGTATATTATGTATATAACCGGGTAAATAATATAGAGATGGTCACATCGGAGATCGCATCCCTTGTACCGGATGCAGTCGTTGAGTATGCGCATGGCCAGATGCATGAACGACAGCTGGAGGACATCATGTACCGGTTTATCAATCATGAGATTGATGTGCTGGTTACTACGACGATCATCGAGACAGGCTTGGATATTCCGAATGCAAATACCATGATCATTCATGATGCAGATACATTTGGCTTATCCCAGTTGTATCAGCTCCGCGGCCGTGTCGGTCGTTCAGATCGGAATGCATATGCATTTCTGATGTACCGTCGGGATAAACTTATTAAAGAAACTGCGGAAAAGAGACTGAAAGCAATTCGGGAATTTACCGATCTTGGTTCCGGAATCAAGGTGTCCATGAAGGATCTGGAGATCCGTGGCGCGGGAAATATCTTAGGCGAGGATCAGTCCGGTCATATGGAAGCAGTTGGTTATGATCTGTACTGCAAGATGTTAAATGATGCGATCCGTCAGGAGATGGGCGAGAAGGTTGAAGAACGGTTCGAGACAACCGTACAGCTTCCGGTGGATGCTTATATACCGGCTGAATATGTCAAGAATGAATTTATCAAGCTGGATCTGTACAAGCGGATATCACATATCGCATCGGATGATGACTATGACGATATTATTGACGAATTAAATGACAGATTCGGAGAGATGCCGACAGAGGTTCTGAACCTGCTTGATGTATCTTTATTAAAGGCAAAGGCAAATCGTGCCTATATAACCAGCATTATGCTGGCGGGGGCGGAACTACGGTTTTCGATGTTTAAACAGGCGAAGATCGACACAGCAAAGATTGATTCGTTATTAGATAAATATAGAGGAAGCATGAAATTTGTGATCGGCAACAGTCCGTCTTTTGTGCTTAAGATGAAGACGATCACAGAGAAAGAGATCTGGAAGCAGGCGAGAGCGGTTGTAGCCGATATCGCGGAGCTTGCAGAAGAATAAAGGATGATCAGCATACCGAAATCTGTAATGTTTGCAGGGCGATGCAGACACCGAAATCGGTGAGTTGGAAGAACAGGAGGTTTGGTGGATGAAACGCAGAATTCTAAAGGCTATTTCTTTGATCTGCGCATGTGTGATGTTACTTACACTTGCAGCGTGCGGAGAAGAGAGTCAGGATAATACAGGAAAATATATTGTATTCAAATTCGGAAATGACAACATTTATTTGGACGAGGTGTATATCTATGCACAGACAACCATTGATGAGTACGAGAAAGAATACGGCAGCGACATCTGGGGCAAAACGATCGAAACGGATGGCGGTATTGAGATGGATGTCGAGGAAATGGCAAGGCGTGAAGTAATATCCAACATTGTCCAGACTAAGGCATTGATCGCACAGGCAGATGAATACAAGATCAGCCTGACGGAGGAAGAACAGGCACAGGCAGAACAGGAAGCGGAAGATTTTTATAACAGTCTGACCGATGAGCAGTTGAAGGAAACCGGCATGGAGGCAGATACACCATCCCGTGTTCTTCAGGAGAATGCACTGGCGAAGAAGATTTACGATCATGTCATGAGCGATTCCTCTGCCGAGGTATCCGATGAGCAGGCAAGAATGACGACATTTTACGATATGTTCTTTGAATGTTATTATGAGGATGATTTTGGAAATATCGTAGTGTACAGTAAGGATAAGATTGCAGAACAGAAACAAAAAGCGGACGAGGCTTATACTTCGATCAAACAGCAGTTATCGGACAATCCGAACCTGAATATTACTTTCCTTGGCCACACAAACAACCTGCGATATGCCGGAAGCCATACGATGAGTAAGGATCAGATCCTGGAAAGCTATGGACAAGAGGTGCTGGATACTTTATATGATATGCAGGATGGAGATATCTCCCCGGTTATCGAGACTGAGAATGGCTATCATATCTTTCAGATGACATATCTGACAGATGAGAAAGCAACCGCTACGAATAAAGCGGAGTTGACAAAAGAGGCAAATGATGCCTATTTTAATAATCTTTTAACGAACTGGGTATCAAAGATTGATAAAGATTACACTTATTCCAAGAGCGTAAATACCGATGTGTATAGTATGATCACGTTTAGTTAATGGGATAGAATAAAAATGTCCATGGTACATTTCGTACCATGGACATTTTTTCGTCTGTTTATTTTCTTCCTGTTGAGCCAAATCCCCCTTCACCGCGTACGGTATCGGATAATTCATCTACAGTATGGAAACAGCCGGTAATGTATGGAGTGATAACAAGCTGAGCAATACGTTCGCCACTTTCGATTGTCTGATCAACATTAGAGTGATTGTGGAGTGCTACCATGATCTCTCCACGGTAATCAGCGTCGATAACGCCTACTTTATTGGCAGGTGCAAGACCACGTTTGCAAGCAAGACCGCTTCTTGCATAGACCAGTCCGGCATAGCCGGCCGGAATCTCGATAGCCAGTCCGGTGTGGATGAACTGGGTTTCTCCGGCAGCAATCGTTACAGGCTCATCCATGCAGGCATACAGATCTGCTCCGGCAGCAAATTCAGAACCATAAGAAGGAATCGTCGCATTTTCATTCAGTTTCTTAATGTTAATATCAAATGTGGCCATTAGAAGTACCTTCCTTTCTCGTCCCATAAGACTGCTTTCTTGGCAGTCAGTGATTTTGGAACATCTAATATTCTCTGATTTGTGGAACCCCTGAATCGCAGATCCAGAACTTTTTTCTCTTCAACAAATTCGCCATCGACTAAAACATCCAGATAGGACAGGAATTTGTGAGTGAAATCCCACTGATAATACATCTTGTCCAGAACGTCTTTTTCAAAATCGTAGCCGGTATAGCACCAGATCGTTTTATCCGGGTAAGTAGATTTGAACTGTTCCAGAAGTGGAAGCAGACCCTGCTGGTTGACGAATTCCAATGGCTCGCCACCCAGCAAAGTAAGACCTACAATATGATCCGGCTTACAGAGTTCAATGATCGTATCGATCTCTTTTTGCGTAAAAGGCTTACCTGCGTTGAAATCCCAGGTATCCTGATTAAAACAACCTTTACAGTGGTGTGTGCAGCCGGATACGAACAGAGAGGTTCGAACTCCGGTTCCGTTTGCAATATCACACCGTTTGATATCCATATAATTCATAATTATTATTTCTCCCATACAAAAAGTATGGCCCGCATTGCCCTCTACGACATGCAGACCATACAAATTGAAATTATTAATGCACTTAGTTAAAAATCGGATGTAAACTGTTCATACAAGTAAATACTTTATGCATAGCTTTAATATAAACCAATTTTTTCAATATAGCAAGTGTTTTTATAAAAATTCCGGTATATTCTGATCGTATGTGGTATATGTCTTTATCTGTGGTATGGCTGAACCACATGCATCAGACCTGAATTCTACAGGTGTAATACTCTGGAAGCCATTTCTTTTGTTTTGCCGACGTTCCAGAAGTTCTCACCGAGATAACCACAGGTTCTTCTTGTAACGTTCATTTTTGCATGGTCTTTGTTACCACACTGAGGACATTCCCATTCGCCGTCTGAATTAATGATAATCTCACCATCATAGCCACATACATGGCAATAGTCAGACTTTGTATTGAATTCAGCATACTGGATGTTCTCATAAATGTAACGAACCACTTCTGCAAGTGCATCCAGATTGTTGCGCATATTTGGTATCTCGACATAGGAGATTGCACCACCGGATGAGATCGTCTGGAACTGACTCTCAAATCTGAACTTGCTGAATGCATCGATCTTCTCACGTACATCAACATGGTAAGAGTTCGTGTAGTAGCCCTTATCTGTAACATCCTTGATCGTACCGAAACGCTCTTTATCAATACGGGCAAATCTGTAACATAAGCTTTCGGCAGGTGTTCCGTATAATCCGAAACCAAGTCCGGTATCAGCCTTCCATTTATCACAGGCTGCACGCATTCTATTCATAACCTTTAAAGCAAATTCTTCACCGACAGGATCTGTATGGCTGACACCCTTCATCAGGATAGAAGTTTCATACAATCCGATGTATCCAAGCGACAGAGTAGAGTAGCCGTTGTGAAGCAATGGATCGATAACCTCACCCTTCTTTAGTCGTGCAATTGCACCATATTGCCAGTGGATAGGACTGACATCGGATGTGATACCCTCCAGAGCTCTGTGACGGCACATCAAAGCGTCATAACATAACTGGAGTCTTTCGTCTAAGAGTGACCAGAATTTATCCTCATCACCTTTTGCCAGAATTCCGATCTGTGGAAGATTCAGGCTGACAACTCCCTGATTGAAACGACCTTCCCATTTGTAGTTGCCATTTTCATCCTTCCAAGGAGAAAGGAAAGAACGACAACCCATACATGAGAATACATTTCCTTCATAGTTCTCACGCATCTTTTTGGCGGAGATGTAATCAGGATACATTCTTTTTGCAGAACACTTAATGGCAAGACGAGTGATATAATCATATTTGCCACCCTTTAAGCAGTTGTGTTCATCCAGAACGTAGATCAGCTTTGGAAATGCCGGTGTCACATAGACACCAACTTCGTTCTTGATACCCTCTAAACGCTGACGGAGGATTTCTTCTATGATCATGGCATTTTCTTCGATATATTCATCATTTGGATCAAGATTCAGGAATAAGGTTACAAATGGAGACTGCCCATTTGTAGTCATTAAGGTGTTGATCTGGTACTGGATTGTCTGAACACCGGAACGAAGTTCATCGTTCAGCCTTTCTTTTACCAGTTCCTCTAATGTATCAGCATCCAATCTGTCTCCAAATTCTTCCTGATATAATGCTTTATATTTGTTATAGCTCTTGCGCAGATATTTTCCAAGGTGACGGATATCAACGGACTGACCACCATACTGGCTGGAGGCAACGGCTGCAATGATCTGTGTAACAATCGTACATGCAACCTGAAAGCTCTTAGGGCTCTCGATCAATTTGCCGTTCATGACAGTGCCGTTGTCGAGCATATCTCCAATGTTGATCAGACAGCAGTTGAAGATAGGCTGTAAGAAATAATCTGCATCATGAAAATGAATCGCACCTTCTTCATGGGCTTTTGAGATCTTTTCCGGAAGCAGGAGCCTCTTTGTAAGATCTTTTGAAACCTCGCCTGCGATCAGATCACGCTGGGTAGATGCAACTGTTGCGTTTTTATTCGAATTTTCTTCCATAACATCTTTGTTTCTGTTCTTGATCAGACTGAGGATCGAATCATCAGTTGTGTTTGCCTTACGAATCAGTTCACGGCTGTATCTATATATAATGTAAGTCTTGGCAAGAACAAACTTCCCCTCTGCCATGAGCTTTTGTTCAATGATATCCTGAATATCTTCAACCAGCATTCGTTTTCTGTTTTTTGCTTCGATGCCGTCTATGATCTCTTCGATTTTTTCTTCAGAAATTTTTTCGCAGTCTTCAACTTCGGCATTTGCCTTCTGAATGGCAACGATAATCTTGCTGCGATCATAGGATACGGCTCTTCCGTCTCTTTTGATTACCTGCATTTTTCTATTCTCCTCCTAAAATGGTTATCTAGATATTGAGTGCAATATTTGCTCGACCCACAACATATTGCGTCGTGCGCGAAAAAAAGACAAAAAAATGAACGATTTAAAATCTGTGAGACTAAAAAATCGTTTTGAATATTTTGTAACTCTATGTCCCCGACAGTTACACATTATAGCATCACCATTCTGGTTTGTCTATATCAAATGGTACAAAATATTGAGAAAAAAATAAAGAAACAATACTAGATATTGTGTTGCATGGGAAAATGTGATTTAACGTTCGAGCGGTGCTTGATAATATGTGAAATTGTCGGAAATTGTATTCGGAGGACCGGATACTGTCGAAGTATTGCAAACAATTGAAGATATAACGATAATGTTATATAGTTTGTGACATTTCTATGAATTGCGTAAAATAGCTTTATTTTTAATAGAAAGTGTGATATAAAGCTATGATAGGTGATACCTAATTTTATAATAATATAGAGGTAAGTACAATGAGAAAATTAAAAAAGGGATTTGCGGTTGCTCTTGCAATGGCAATGACAGTATCCATGGTTGCAGGTTGTGGAGATAAGGGTAAAGATGTGACCGGTAATTTGAATAAAGCGACACAGACGGATGCAACAGAGGACAGTACAGAAGCTGATCTGACAATTGATGAATATATTGCCAAGTATGCGGAGGGAGTAACTCTGGGGGAGTATAAGGGTATTGAATATGAGTATGCTCCTGCAGAAGTAACTGAGGATGATGTACAGAAGAAGGTAGATGATTTTGTTGAATCCTGTGCGACATATAATGAGGATAAAACAAGTGCGGCAAAATCAGGAGATACAGTAAATATTGATTTTGTAGGTACTGTAGATGGTGTAGAATTTGATGGTGGTAATACGAACGGTTCAGGATATGATGTAACACTTGGATCAAAATCCCTCATCGACACATTTGAAGATCAGATCGTGGGACATAAGGCAGGAGATACATTTGATGTAAATGTAACCTTCCCGGACGGATATGGCAATGATATGGATGGCAAAGCTGCTGTATTCAAGACTACATTGAACTATATCAAGATTCCTGTGGAAGCAGAGTATAATGATGCGCTGGTAGCTGCGAATACTTCTTATAAGACAACAGCCGAGTATGAGGAATCCATCAGAAGTGAGCTGAAAGCAAGTAATGAAGCAACTGCACTTACATCGGCACAGAATGTTGTTATGACAAATGTTATCAATAAGGCAACAATTGAGAATATTCCGGCAGAAGAGGTAAGTAGTCTGGCAGATGAGATCATTACACAGTTGAAATCGCAGGCAAGTAATTATGGCATTGATTATGCAACGTTTATCCAATATTATTACGGTTATGAGGATGAAGATTCATTCAAAGAATATGTGAATCAGATCTGTCAGGAATCCGTAAAAGAAAAAAAGGTAGTATGCGCGGTTGCAAAGGCAGAAAATATTACAATTGATTCGGATGATGAAACAGCCTATATCAAGAAACTCGCGGAGGAGAATGACGTAACAGAGGATTCTGTAAAGGAACAGTATTCATCTCAGGATCTGATGTATTATACATTGGCTGACAAGGTTATGACTTTCCTTCTTGATAATGGTAAGAAGACAGAGACAACGACAGAAGCAGCGACAGAAGCAACGAGTTCCGAAGAAGAAACTACAACAGAAGCAATAACAGAAGCAAACTAGAGCAGATGTCGAAACAGAGTTCTGTAAATAAAGAATTAATAAGATGAAGTTCTGAGGAGAAAGATTATATTATGAAAATGAAGAAGGTAATGGCTCTGTGTCTGACTGCGGTTGTCGGCATGGGGGTGCTTAGCGGATGCGGAAGCACAAAGAGTGAATTCAGACAGTATGCAAAATGTGCAGAAGTAAAGGATTATGATGGTATCGAGTATGTACCAACGTCCAGAGAAGTAACACAGGATCAGATTGACGAGAAGATTAATTCATTCTGTACAGATAATAATGTAGAAACAAAGGATTATGACAGCGTGATCAAGGATGGTGACGATGTTAATATCAACTACGTTGAAACCATCAACGGCGAGGAAAAGGCAAAGAACGATGACGAAGCCGGAACCAGTATTGTTATGGGTAAGGATGCGTTAGCACCCGGACTTGATGAGCAGATGATCGGATTAAAGCCCGGTGTACAGAAGACATTCACAATCACATATCCGGACGATTATTCAGATACAACGGTTGCCGGTATGGAAGCAAAATTTGATGTAACGATCAATTATATCAAGATAACGACCACACCGGAATATACAGATGACCTTGTGAAGTCGGCTACGGATGGTAAATATACAACAACAGCGGATTATACCAAGTATCTGACGGATGAGCTTCAGAAGGATGCAGATAAATCGGCAGACAATACTGACCGAGCTAATGTGTTAAAAGCAATTAAAGAGAAAACAACGTTTACCAAATATCCGGAAGGCGAGATTGATGCATATGTAAAGAGTGTTATGGATAATATCGAGTCCAGTGCCTCCCAGTATGGAATCGGCGTACCAACATTCTTACAGTATTTTTATGGATACACAGACGAGGCTTCATTTGTTTCCTATCTTCAGAGCACAGTTGAATCTGTAATGCAGGAGAAGATCGTTGTCAGCTCGATCGCGTTAGAAAAAGATCTGGTCGCAAATGATAAAGAGACTGATGCATATAAGCAGAAGTTGATGGATGATAATGAAGTAGACGAGGATACGATTAACTCCAAATATTCAGCGAGCGATCTGAAATTCTATGCAACAGAGGAAAAGGTTCTTGATTATCTGATGGGTACAGCTGTTCAGGTAGATTCAACAGAAGCAAGTTCAGAAGATGCATCGGAAGATGGTTCCACTGAAGCAGAGAGCACAGAGTCAACAACAGAGTCAGCTTCAGAGGCAGAATAAAAAAATTAACGTTTTTACAAAATTTGTTTTGACAAGAAGCAGATGACGTGCTATATTAAACGAGTGCGTGAGATAAAGCACGTTTTCATGCAGTTGTGGCGGAATTGGCATACGCGCATGATTCAGGTTCATGTCCACTTACGTGGGTGTGGGTTCAAGTCCCATCAACTGCATTGATAGAAGAAAAAGAAGTCTTAGCTTTAAGGCTTCTTTTTTTCTGTATACAGGTTTGACATTACAGGGAAACTGGAATATAATGTAGGATACTTGTGAGAACTTAACGGAAAACACAGATATTGTTTAGGAGGTAGTCGGCGATGGCTGAAAAGAAACAGGTAGTTACCTATACAGGACTTAAAAAAATTGAAGAAGAACTTCAGGATCTGAAAGTAAATAAACGTAGAGAGATTGCTGCCAAGATCAAGGAAGCAAGAGAGCAGGGAGACTTATCTGAGAATGCTGAGTATGATGCGGCAAAGGACGAGCAGCGTGATATCGAAGCAAGAATCGAGCAGTTAGAGGCTATCCTGAAAAATGTAGAGGTCGTTGACGAAGATGAGGTTGATACAGAGGTTGTCGGTATCGGCCGTACCGTAACAGTATATGATTATGAATTTGACGAGGAAGTTGTATTCCACATCGTTGGTTCAACAGAAGCAGATATCATGAAGAATAAGATTTCTGATGAATCACCGGTTGGTATGGCATTAAAGGGTGCGCGCGTTGGTGAAGAAGTAATAGTAGAAGCACCGGACGGAGAATTCAAATACAGAATATTAGATATCAAGAGAGCAATCTAATAAACAGAATAATCAATATAGTAGAAAGAGATTAAACAAAGATGGCAGAGAATAAGCAGAATAATCAGGCTAAGCCACAGGATGTAAATAAGCTGTTACAGGTTCGTCGTGAGAAGCTGGCAGATTTACAGGCGGCAGGCAAAGATCCATTTGAGATTACAAAGTATGATGTGACTTATCACAGCACAGATGTAAAAGAAGCATATACAGCGCATGAGGCAGAGCTTCTTGCAGGCAGACAGGAGCCGGACGTAGAGGGACTGGATGATGCACAGAAGAAGGAAGTGCTGAACAACGATTATAACGAGAGAAGAGCAATCATGGATGCATCACCGATCCATGTTAGCATTGCAGGACGTATGATGTTCAAGCGTGTTATGGGTAAGGCATCCTTCTGTAATATTCAGGATCTGAAGGGTAACATTCAGGTGTATGTTGCAAGAGATCAGATCGGTGAAGAAGCTTATGCAGATTTCAAGAAATCCGATATCGGGGATATCTATGGTGTAAAGGGATGGGCATTCCGTACAAAGACAGGAGAGCTTTCTATCCATGCAGAAGAAATGACACTTTTAAGCAAGTCATTACAGATCCTTCCAGAGAAGTTCCATGGCTTAACAGATACAGATGTCAGATATCGTCAGAGATATGTAGACCTTATCATGAATCAGGAGAGCAAGGCAGTATTTATCAAGCGTTCACAGATTTTAAAAGAGATCCGTAACTTCCTTGCAGATCGTGATTTCATGGAGGTTGAGACTCCTATGCTTGTTGCAAATGCAGGTGGTGCGGCAGCAAGACCATTTGAGACACATTACAATGCATTAAATGAGGATGTAAAACTTCGTATCTCTCTGGAATTATATCTGAAGCGTCTGATCGTAGGCGGACTGGAAAGAGTTTACGAGATTGGACGAGTATTCCGTAACGAGGGTGTTGATACAAGACACAATCCGGAATTTACGCTGATGGAATTATATCAGGCATACACAGACTATGAAGGTATGATGGAACTGACAGAGTCCATGTTCCGTTATCTTGCTGAAAAGGTTTGCGGAAGCACAAAGATTTCCTATAATGGAATCGAGATTGATTTCGGTAAGCCGTTTGAGCGTCTGACCATGAATGATGCGATCAAGAAATATACCGGAATCGACTTCGATCAGGTAGAAGATGATGCAGCAGCTAAGCAACTGGCTGATGAACACAATATTGCATATGAAGAACGTCATAAGAAGGGTGATATCATTAACCTGTTCTTTGAGGAGTTTTGTGAAGAAAAGCTGATCCAGCCTACATTTATCATGGATCATCCGATCGAGATCTCACCACTGACCAAGAAGAAACCTTCTGATCCAAGCAAGGTTGAGCGTTTCGAGCTGTTTATAAACACATGGGAGATGTGTAATGCATACTCCGAGCTGAACGATCCGATTGATCAGCGTGAGCGTTTTGCAGCACAGGATGCAAATGCAGCAGCCGGTGATGATGAAGCAGAGCATACAGACGAGGATTTCTTAAATGCACTGGAGATCGGTATGCCTCCTACAGGTGGTATCGGTTATGGTATCGACCGTCTGGTTATGCTGTTGACTGATTCACAGGCAATCCGTGATGTGCTCCTCTTCCCGACAATGAAGCCGTTGGACTCTGACAAGAAGGTTTCCAAGGAAGTTTCGGCTCCTGCGGAGGCTACTCAGACGGCTCCCGTTGTGGAAGAAAAAATTGATTTTTCCAATGTTCAGATTGAGCCTTTGTTTGAGGATCAGGTCGATTTTGACACCTTCTCCAAGAGTGATTTCCGTGCCGTAAAGGTCAAGGAATGCGAAGCTGTGAAGAAGTCCAAAAAGCTCTTAAAGTTCGTTTTGGACGACGGAACCGGCGTAGATAGGGTCATTTTGAGTGGTATTCACGAATATTATGAGCCGGAAGAACTGGTCGGTAAGACCTGCATTGCAATCACCAATCTGCCTCCGAGAGCGATGATGGGTATCGACTCCTGCGGTATGTTGATCTCAGCCGTGCATCACGAAAACGGTGAAGAAAAGTTGCATTTGCTGATGGTCGATCCTCACATTCCAGCAGGCGCAAAGCTCTATTGATTGACCTAAAATTGTCGGTGCTTACGCCACAACTTACGCCAATTTACTCCGAGCTTACGCCAAAAATGCGTTTGGAATTTTGCGATTGCAGACAAGTTCCGATAGCATACGATAATTTCATATGATTTAAGCCCGCTGATTTCGGTCAGCGGGCTTTTTCTATTTCTGCCCCTATTACATCTCTGTGATGTGATAGGGGCTTTTTTTATCCCTGAAAGGTGGTCGAAAAAAATTTTTTGAAAAATCTCAAAAAAACTTCGTACAAATCGAAAAAAATTTCCCAGTTGGTTAGTGAGGGCAAAAACCTCACGAACCTTGAAAATCGAATAGACATTCAACAGGTACATTCCTGATCGGGGGTGAAAGCCCCAGCCGGATGAAGGTGCGCCACGAACTTCCTGCCCACAAGGGTTATCACGGAAAGCAAGGTTGGTAGCGATTCCGAACCATTCTGAAATATCCGCTTGCTGCGGATAAGGCGATGAAACGATTCAGGGACAATGATACTTCCCTATGGGGCTGGCGGAGTACCCGGCAGAGGTGAGATTCCTATGAGTTCGGTCAGCAGCCGAACGCCTGTTGATTTCCTTTTACGCATTTGGGGGATGAGATCGAGTTAAATGCGACCACCAAAGCACAGGACTCCGCTTCCTGTGTTTTGGTGGATCAAGCGATCCAAATCTAATAAGAAGGAGGAAAAGCGAAATGCCAAACTGTAAAACCATTGCTATCTGCAATCAGAAAGGCGGCACAGGCAAAACGACCACAACGGTCAATTTGGGTGTCGGGCTTGCACGACTCGGCAAGAAGGTGCTCCTTGTAGATGCCGACCCGCAGGGCGACCTCACAACTTGCCTTGGGTGGCGAGATAATGACAGTCTTACGACGACCATTACCGATAAGCTATCCGGGGTTATCCGTGAAGATCATACAGACCCACGAAGCGGCATTCTGCATCACGAGGAAAATGTCGATCTGCTCCCTGCCAACATCGAGCTGTCTGCTATGGAAATGATGCTTGTGACCGCAATGAGCCGTGAAACCATTCTGAGAAGCTATCTGAGCAATGTCAAAGACAATTATGACTATGTACTGATTGACTGTATGCCTTCGCTCGGTATGGTAACTCTGAATGCTTTGGCGGCGGCAGATAGCGTAATCATTCCCGTGCAGGCGCAATACCTTCCGGCAAAGGGAATGACCCAACTGATGCAGACCATTGGAAAGGTCAGGCAGTACATCAATCCGAGCCTGCGAATCGACGGTATCCTATTGAACATCGTAGATAACCGCACCAACCTCGCAAAAAGCACTGCCGACGCACTGCGAAAGAACTTTGGGAGCGTTATTAAGATATACCGTTCCTCCATTCCTATGGCAGTGAAAGCCGCAGAGGTTGCTTCCAAGGGCGTAAGCATCTACAAGTATGAGCCGAGCAGTCCTGCTGCAAAGGCTTATGCTGAGTTCGCAAAGGAGGTGTCTGCCGATGGCAGGAAGAAAGAGCGACTTCACTCTGCCGACGCTCGATGACCTGTTTTCTACACAGGAGCTTAGGGACGATGCCAAGCTCAGTAAAATCCGAGATATTCCCCTTGAGCTGATCGACGATTTTCCCGACCACCCATTTAAGGTACGGGACGACGAGGATATGATACAGCTTGTGGAGAGTGTCAAGGAGCGAGGAGTCATTACTCCGGCTACCGTGCGTCAAAAAGAGGACGGCAGATATGAGCTGATTTCCGGTCACAGGCGAAAACGAGCGTGTGAACTTGCCGGATTTGAAGCACTCCGTTGCGAGGTCGTAGACCTTGACCGTGATGCCGCCACTGTGCTGATGGTGGAGAGCAACTACCAGCGGTCGCAGATACTTCCCTCAGAAAAGGCGTTTGCCTATAAAATGCGGCTGGAAGCGATGAAGCGGCAAGGACAGCGTTCAGATTTAACTTTGTCCCCAGTGGGGACGAAGTTTGATAGAAGCTCTGAAGCCATAACAGAAGAAACAGGCGATAGCAGAAATCAAATTCATCGCTATATCCGTCTGACAAACCTTGTCCAAGAACTTCTTGACCTTGTGGACGAAGGGAAAATCAAAATGCGTCCTGCGGTGGAGCTATCCTATTTGGACGAGGACAGCCAGCGGGCGGTGGTTGATGAAATTGACCTGAACCAATGTACCCCGTCCCACGATCAGACCATTCGTATGCGGAAGTTCTTCACGGAAGGCAAACTCACACCGGAAGTAGTATCTGCCATTATGAGCGAGGAAAAGCCAAACCAGCGTGAGAAAATCGTCCTGCGTGGGGACAAGGTGCGAAGCCTGATCCCGAAGAATATCCCCGTCAGCCAAACGGAGGATTATGTGGTCAAAGCATTGGAGCATTACAGTCGTTTCCTGCGCCAGCGGGCAGAGCGTGACAGCCGATAGGCACACGGAGTATGTTTTCCGCTGTCCCCTTCCTCACACTCCATCCCCAGAACTTCCAGACTATCCGAGAATAAATAATCTATCTCCTAACTTTATCTCTATCTCTCTAAATAAGTCTATCTAAGAGAGGCTCGGAGATCGCACAGTTTGGAATTGCGCCCACCGGCGATATGATAAAAAGTTGCGCTTCAAAACGCATCTTTGTCTGAACGGTTATCATCGGGTAGAATGTGGTCGAAGGGAGTGAAGCGTATGAAATCCAAAATCGCAGTTCTTTTTCTCATTGTCCTTTTGTGCCTGACTTCGGGGTGCAGCAACACCTCGCAGATTGCAGAACAGCCCGCCCCGGTTTCTTCTTCGGAGAGTAACAAAGCTCCTTACCAATCAGAAACGGCGCAGGCGACAGAGAAAACTGAGGTTGAACAGCCCCAAAGTACAGAGCCGAAAGACGATGACCGTTCAACAGAAGCAACGGCAGGCGTGTTGGATAGCAGTATTCAAACAAAACCGGCATCCGAACAGCCTAACAGCGGCACAACGCCGCCACAGGTAAGCGAACCGTCCAAGACACCTGACGAGTCCGAGCACCATCCGGAAGTCTCTGCACCGTCCGAAAAGGAACAGCCCACACCTCCGGCAACGGAAGAACCACAACCGACCGAACCGCCACAGGAAGAACCAACAGAGCCGGCATTTGACATCGGCTATTGGATCGGCTTTGCCAAGAGCTATGCCGAGAGTGTCGGTCTTACGCTGAACAGCGAAGCCGTGTACTGCTGGGACAATCCCATTGCCGCAGGTTCGCAATGCAAATACACCGAAAGGGACATCAAGGGTTACTTGAGCCGTTACGCCAAAGATCCCGACATCACGGATGTTTGGATTTGGTATGAGCAGACCGGAACCGGTTCCTTTGAGGTGTATATCGGCTACGCATAACAACAAAATCGAATCACACTGAAACGCATCGTCAAAGTACGGTGCGTTTTTCGTTTTCAAGGAGGTAATCAACACAATGAAAACACATTTTTTCAAGCGAGGAATTGCAGGACTGCTTTCTCTCGTGATGTGCCTGTCCGCATTTATCGGACTTGGCACGACTACCGCCTTTGCCGCAGGAGAGCAAGCGGAAGTCTATCTCATTTCTTTTCCGAGAAGCGGAGATGCAAATCTCGACTACAGCGGTACTTGGGGACACTCCAATCTTCACTATATGAACGGTTGGTATTCCGGTGAGTCCAAGTACACTACCATTCGAGCAATGCACTCGTATGACGGAAATATCTGCTACTGCATTGAGCCGGGTACGCCGCAGGACACTGGCGACAGATACACCAGCAAGGATGAAACCTTTTGGGATAACCTCCCCTCGGATTTCAACAGCACTATTTCTCCCTACGATATGAAACTGTTCATCGGTCGTATTATGCAGTACGGCTACACGGGACCGATCAGTACCTCTTGGCGTTCTCAGAACGCAAGCGATGCCGAAACACTGGCACAGGCGATGGCGACGCAGGTTCTTATTTGGGAAACCGTGGTCGGTGAGCGAGATGAGGACTTCAATCATATCAGTCCCGGCAGCTATGATGCCGTCAAGAGTGTTGTTAGCACAGCGCACCCTCTGTATAGCCAGTTCATCAGCTACTACAACAGCATTGAAGCAAGCGTACAGCGTCACTCTGCTATTCCCAGCTTTATGGCGAAAACTCCCGGCAAGGCGCAGAATGTCGAGCTTGCTTGGAACGGCACGAACTACACCGCAACTCTGACTGACAGCAACAATGTCCTTTCCAATTATAGCTTTTCTGCGAATGAGGATGGCATTTCTTTCAGCGTCAGCGGAAACAAGCTCGTCATTACGGCGGCTACCGCACCCTCTGACAGCGTGAGAATTACTGCAAGCAAGTCCGGTGCAACCCGCCGAGGAATCATTACTTGGACGGATGGAAGATACGCTCCCGGAAGCGGTATTCAGGATGTCATCAGCTACGCCCAAGAGGTCAATGACCCCGTGCAGGCATTTCTCAATCTGAAGGTATCCTACGGTTCTGCTAAGATCATCAAAACCTCGGAGGACGGAAAGGTAGATAACCTCAACTTTACCGTCACCGGCAACGGCATCAATCAGACCGTCAAGACCAACTCCAAGGGAGAAATTCAAATCGACAACCTGATGCCCGGTGTCTACACCGTGACCGAAATGGACTACGACAAGTATGAGCCGCAGGAGTCCCGCCGTGTGACGGTGGTTTCCGGTCAGGTTTCTACCGTGACCTTCAACAACAAGCTCAAGCGTGGAGATTTGCAGATCGTGAAGTCCTCGGAGGACAATCTCAACGAGGGTGTGACCTTCCACCTTTATGGCACTTCGCTCTCCGGCATTGCCGTGGACGAGTATGCCGCAACCGATGCAAACGGCGTGGCGACCTTTGAAGATGTCCTCATTTCCGGTTCCACACCTTATACCGTAGAGGAAGTGGACACTGCTGTTCGCTATGTTGTTCCCGAAGCGCAGTCTGCGCCTATCAACTGGAACGAGGTCACGAACCGTAGCTTCCTCAATATTTTGAAGAAGTTTTCCGTGACCGTTACCAAGAGCGACGCTGAAACCGGCACGGCGCAGGGTGATGCTTCTCTTGCCGGTGCTGTTTACGGCATCTATAAGGGTGAAACCCTTGTGGATACCTACACCACCGACAAAAACGGGCAGTTCGTTACCAAGGAGTATATCTGCGATAACGACTGGACGGTGAGAGAAATCACTCCCTCTGAGGGTTATCTGCTTGATGCCACCGTTCATAAGATCGGTGCAGAGCCGCAGCTTTATACCGTGGAGCATAATCAGACGGCAAATGATGTAACTGAGCAGGTCGTAAAGGGCAATATCGCCATCATCAAGCACACCGATAACGGTGATACGCAGATCGAAACACCCGAAAATGGTGCTGAGTTTGCCGTGTATCTGAAAGCCGCAGGCTCCTATGATAGCGCAAAGGCTTCCGAGCGTGATTATCTCACCTGCGACGAAAACGGCTTTGCCCAGACCAAGGATATGCCTTACGGCATATACACCGTCCATCAGGTGTCCGGCTGGGAAGGCAGCGAGCTGATGCCCGACTTTGATGTGTTCATTTCTCAAAATGGGGCGACTTATCGCTACCTTATCAACAATGCACCCTTTAACAGCTTTATCAAGATCGTGAAGCAGGACGCAGAAACCGGAAAGACTATTCCTTACGCCGGTGCGGGCTTCAAGATTTATGACCCGGACGGCAACCCCGTAACAATGACCTTCACTTACCCGACGCCCACCACCATTGATGTGTTCTACACCAATGCAGAAGGTTCTCTTGTCACGCCGGAAAAGCTGCCCTTTGGAAAGGGGTACTCTATTGTCGAGGTACAGGCTCCTTATGGCTATGTTCTCGATGAAACGCCCGTGTACTTCGATGTCACGGAGGATAATTCCACAGAAGAAAGCGGGGTTACGGTAGTAAAAGTGGATAAGCCCAATATGGCACAGAAAGGCACCATCACCGTGGAAAAAACCGGCGAGGTGTTCTTCGGCGTTTCCGTCATCGGCGGCGTAGATGAAAGCGGAAACGAACTGCCAACCATCTATCAGCCGCAGTATGAAAAGCGTGGACTTCCCGGTGCGGTCTATGAGATCGTCGCCGCTGAGGATATTATCACGCAGGACGGCACTGTCCGAAATCAGAAGGGCGAGGTCGTAGACACCGTTACAACCGATGAAACCGGCACAGCGGTGAGCCGTGAACTTTATCTCGGCAAATATGAGGTTCGTGAGATCACAGCACCCCACGGGATGGTGCTCAACCCGGAACCCCACTGCGTCGAGCTTGTCTACGCCGGTCAGAGTGTTGCCGTAACAGAAACGGCGACTTCGTTCGAGAACGAGCGTCAGAAGGTGGAGATCAGCCTTGTAAAGTCCATCGAGCAGAATGAGTGCTTCGGCATTGGCACAAACGGTGAAATGAAGAACATTTCCTTTGGGCTGTTTGCCGCCGAGGAGATCGTATCTGCCAGCGGCACTCCCATTCCCGCAGATGGTCTGATTGAGATCATCTCTCTGAATGAGGACGGAACGGCAAAGGTTAAGACCGACCTTCCTTGTGGAAGCTACTATGTGCAGGAGCTTGCTACCGACAGTCACTACAAGCTCTCCGATACCAAGTATCCCGTTACCTTTGGGTATGCCAATCAGGATACGGCAGTTGTAAAGATTGCCGCCAATGACGGCAAGGCAATCGAAAATGATCTGCTCTACGGTTCGGTTTCCGGAAAGAAGGTCGATGAAAACGGCAGTGCTCTCGGCGGTGCGCTGATTGGACTGTTCCGCACGGATGACGGCGAGTTTACAAAGGAAACTGCGCTGATGACTGCCACCTCCAAAGAGGACGGCAGCTTTTCTTTTGAGGGCATCCCTTACGGCACTTGGTATGTCCGTGAAATCGAACAGCCCGCCGGCTTCGTGCTGGACGATACCATCTATCCCGTGACCATCGGCGCAGACGGTCAGGTCGTGGAGATCAAGATCGTCAACAAATATGTCCGTGGAAACATCCATCTGACCAAGGTGGATTCCGAATATCCTGACAATAAGCTGACCGGAGCGTCCTTTGAGGTCTACAAGGACAGCAACGGAAGCGGCAAGCTGGACGACGGCGACGAGTTGCTCGGCACACTGACCGAAAAGGAAAAGGGCGAATACAGTATGAACGACTTGTTCCACGGTCGCTACTTCGTCAAGGAAACCAAAGCGCCGGAGGGCTTTGTCCTCGACACCGGCGTGTATGAAGTGATGATCGACACCAGCGGCAAGACCTACGAGGTGGAGAACAAGGCAGGTGTCGGCTTCATCAATGATGCGATGCGAGGCAACCTGAAAATCGTCAAGACCTCCTCTGACGGCAAGGTCAAGGGCTTCGCTTTCCGCATTACCGGTGCAAATGGCTATGACATTATCCTTGAAACCAACGACAAGGGTGAAATCTTCATTGACGGGCTTCGCATCGGGGACTACACCATTTCTGAGGTAAGCAACTCGGCTTCTTCGATGTATGTCCTGCCTGCCGACAAGAAGGCAACGGTCAAGCTCGGCTCCACTACCATTGTGGAGATGCACAATGTACTGCGTGATACGCCTAAGACCGGCGACACAACCAATCTGCCGCTGCTCTATGTCCTTGCAGGGCTGTCCGCAGTGGGCATCGCTGTGTGCGGCGTTATCGGATTCAAGAAAAAGAAAAAGGAGGATCGTAACTAATGGAACCTAAAACCATCGTGGCTATCGTGCTGGTAGCCTTTATTATCGGCGGCTTTATCTTCTTGCAGGTCAGAAAGAAAAACAGGAAGTGAGCCAATCACCTATGGGGCGGAGCGATAAACTCCGCCCCTTTTCTACTACCAGAAGGAGGGAGAAAATGAACCGAATCAATACCGTTGAAAACAAAGTGCTTCAGATCCTGCGGGATTCGCCGGAAACACGGTATGAGGATATGAAGCTGTATTACCGCTACTACAACCGCTATGCCGATGATCTCCGTGCCGGCGAGCTACCGCTGGGGGACTTGGCATACAACTACAAATTCTACGGACTGCCGTGCTTTGAGTCCATCCGCAGGGCAAGGCAGCGTGTGCAGTCCCTTTTCCCCGAACTGTCCCGAAAGGAAGTCAGGGAGAGTGACGGCGGCGTTGTTATCGTCATCAATATTCTTTGAGGTGGCGGTTATGAAAAGTGAAAAGCGTATGGTGGGCGATTACACCGTCCTGTGTGCCGTGAATATCGGCTTCCGTGAAATCATCCTTGCTGAAAACGAGCAGGACAAGAACGGCGAACGCTTCCTGTGCTGCTATGGGGAGCGCAACGACATCTTTCAGCGATACTCCGAATGTGCCGTTGGCGACGATTATATTGATGCGGCGCTGTTCTTTGCGGAGCGCATCAAGAGGGACGCTGAACAGTTCCGGTCAGAGATTGAGAAGCTGGGTATTCCCGTGACGGTTATTACCGAAGCGGACTGTATCCCCGACCACTACAAAAATGACATCAACGGCAAGGTCATCGCTATCAACCCCGCTGTTCTCAAGCCGGAATACCGGCGAGCCGACCGGCAGCTTTATCTCGTAACGGGCGGCTTCGGCGCTTCGGCAAACAGCCGTGGCAGCGCTGTTTTTTGCACGAATCTCTATGACGGAAAACCGACCCGGTATGAGCGAATGGATGTGATGGGTGAAGTAAAAACGGAATGTATGCCGCACTGGGCGGTCAATAAGGCAACCGTACTCAAACACATTCAGGGCAATAAGCTGATCTTCGAATACGGCGGCAAGCATTTCTGCCCCTATCGCCTGTTTACAAAAGCGGAGGACACTCTGGACTTCATTTCAAGGCACACGGCAAGAGATAACGATCTCGGACTGACGGACAAACCCAATGCCGGGGACAAAAGCCACTATGACCATTCGGCGTTCTATGAAAGGGCGAGCATAAAAAACTGCGACCTTTTCATTTGCGTGGACAACGGGAAACTCTACTGTCCGGGCGAAAAAGAGATGTTTGAATGGCGCGGCGAAGTCGGGAAAGCGGACTTTGATGGAAAAACAAAGGCGAAACCAAGCCGCAACAAAGACTATGAACGATAAGGAGGATACCGCAATGGCAACAAAGAAAACCGCAGCCGAACAGGGCTTGCAGCAGAAAATGAAGGTGCTGGCAAAGCTCTTTGACGCAGGCTGTAAAACCGAAAAGGATTTGAAGGCGCTGACCTTGCCGACGATCCTGAAAATCCCCGATGTGACCGTGCCGGATATGACGGTCATCACCGAGCTTCAGGAGCAGGTTGCAAAGAACCGCCTTTTCTCTTACTTGGGAGGTGGAACAGATGAGCCAAGCGACACGACCGAATGACCGCCACATCATTTGGAGCAACCAAAACCTTGATGTGGACGACTGGCGAGAGGACTACAAGGAGTTCCTTGAAGCCAACGAGCTGGACGACGACCCGAATGATGAGCAGGCACTCTATGAGTGGATGGAGGAAACCAATTACGACTACCTCTCCGATGAGCGAGTCAACCTGAATGTTCAGCTTTCCCAGCCGATCATTGTCATTGGCGACATCGGCAGATGGAACGGCAGAGTGATGGGCTACAAGGACATCCCCTCCGGCAACATCCGAGATTGTCTGTATGCCGACACCGACTATACCGAATGGTATGTAGATAAGTACGGCGATCTTCGTGCCGATGCTACTCACCACGACGGCACAAATCACTATCTTTACCGTGTGTTCAAAGACGGCGTTTCCGAAACACAGATGGAGAACCTGAGAGACAAAATCTATCACGGCAAAGCCACACGAGCCGATATTACCCGGCTGACCCGGCGACTTGGGGATGAGATCGCCGCCGTTTACGGCTTTGACATCCCGAAACAACGAACACTGCAAGAAAGGGGCGCAAGATAATGGCAGATTTCACACTGCGACCGCTGACCGTTCCCGAACGCAAATACACCTACGCTCAAAGCTCGCAGCTTCAAGGGCAGACAGGCAATATCGGTTATCTGCGTGGGGACTTCGGCTCAAGCGGCGATCAGTTTTATACCACTTGGTTTGATACCCGACCGCAATGGAAAAGCGATGAGTTCAAGCGGGACTTGGATGATGTAATCAACGCCCTGCGCTCCGAGGAGTACGGACTGCTTCAAAGCCGTTCTCAGATGGTGCGTTATGGGCGTGAGAACAAGGAAAGCGAAATGCAGGGTGCTTATACCACTGAGTTCGGCTTCCGAGCAGATACCGAGAAATATGCGTTCGTGCTTCGCTGTAATCCAACGAGGGGCGACTATAACTTCTACTGCCTCTGCTATGTAAAGGAATGGCTGGACAAGCACATCGAAGAAGCCAACCGGGATATTCGCTTTATTGACAGCCACTATAAAGAGCTGTTCCGCATCCCCGACGGCGAGCGCATCATTGTGACCGACCGTGACGGTAAGACGGAAAGCTATCCCTGCCGCTATATTGACAACTATCACACAGAGGTCGGACGCAATCTCTTTCACATTTGCGAGTTTGCCGAGCGTATGGAGCAAGGCGGCTGTACCTACGCACCAATGGAGCCGCCCTTGCCTCCGATGTGCTATTCCATACTCCCGTCTACCGGCGAAGTCATTCAAATCGACCGCTGGCAAAAGGGCTATACCGCCACAAGTTTTAACGACGGGAATCGTGCGGAGAACGAAGCGATTAAGGATAAGTTCAATGAAAAGCTGGGTGTCAGCAAGGCGCAGGAGCAGGCAATGCTCGCCGGTTCTATGATCCGGTGGGACTCCATTGCCGCCAAGCCCAAGAGCTATGACGAGAACGGCAAAGCCATCAAACCCAAAGACTATGAACGATAAGGAGGTGTCTGCCGATGGCACGAAAATACGACTTCATCTCGGAGCTGTATAACCGAACCTGTAAAACGGTCGTTGCAAATCCCGCAAGCTGGGAAGCGTTTCTGCGCTCTGCCTGCTACAACTACCGTCTGCGTTTTGATGAGCAACTTTTGGTTCACGCACAGCGACCGGACGCCACCGCTGTTCTTCAGATCGACGACTGGAACCAGAAGTTCGGGCGTTGGGTCAATCGTGGAGCACACGGCATTGCCGTTTTTGAGGATGCCGACCAACGCCGCCAGCGGCTTGTCCACTACTTCGATATTTCCGACACGCATCCCAGCCGCTTTTCCCGCAGAGTTCCCATTTGGCAAATGCGGGACGAATACACGGCAGAGGTGATCGATACGCTGGAAAGCACCTTCGGAGAGTTGAACGACAAGGAAACCCTCGCCGTTGCCATCGAGTCGGCGGCAAGAAACGCCGTAGAGGACAACATCCCCGACTATCTCCCCGATCTGATTTACAGCGTGAAAGACAGCTTCCTGGACGGCGTATCCGAAGAAGAAATCACCCACATTTTCAAAACAGCGGTGCGAAACAGCGTCGCCTATATGACGATGACCCGCCTGGGCATTGAAGCCGGAGAATACTTTGAACCCGATGATCTTCGGGATGTGGTGAATTTTACGACCCCTGCCACGCTGAACGCCCTCGGCTATGCCACCAGCGATATTGCGGAGATGGGACTTGCGGAGATTTCCCGCACCATTCTTGCCCTCGACCGTCAAAATCGCATAATTGCAGAGAAAACCAAAGCCGATTACAATGTAGGCAAAGAAAAAACCGAAAGGAGTCCTGACGATGAACGAGATCACTTACACGAGGCAGGGGGATTATCTGCTCCCCAATCTGACAATGCCGGAGCAGCCGGAGCTGTCGATGGGCAGGTACGCCCGGATGCGGAAGAAGTTCCTGAAGGAGCATCACAAGGTACGCTACTACAACCTGCTGACGAGCTGCGCCCTGAACGAGCATCTGAACGACACGGAGCGCAGAGCGAACGAGCTGGAACAGATGCTGACGGAGCAGATGGCAGCGTCGGAGGGCGTGACGGAGAATCTGAAAGCGACGGATATGATGAGCTGGGTTCGGAAGATGAACAGTATCCGGAGCCGGGTTCAGGAGATCGTGATGGCGGAGGTAATCTTCGCTTAGACTACTACGACCGAAGCCACGAGGATAAAAGCCTGCCGTTCTTTGGCGGCGACGACACCGTTCGTGAAATCCTCGGCACTACGCCGCACCTGAAAGCAAGCAAAGACGAGATACGGGCATTCTTTGAAGCTACCGCTGATGAGAACGCCCGTATTTCTTATATCAAGCGCATTTTCAACAACGACTATACCGAGGTCATTCTGAGCGATGGACGGCGTGTGGGCTACAAGACCTATCGGAATGTGTTGCAGCTTTGGGAGGGCAGTTATCTCTCCCGCACGGCACAGAGTTTCTATGATTGGGGCGTGATCGCCCAGCACTTTGAAGCGATGCGGCTGCTTGGGGAGTTGCAGGGCACGATGAAGCCGCTGCCGTCCATTGACGGGCAGTTGAGCTTGATGACAGCAGGAGCAGAGGAACGAAAGCCCTCTGCGTTTACTTTCTCTCAGGAGATCATCGATGCTGTCCTCACCCGTGGCAGCGGCATTTCTGAGGGGAAAATGCGAATCTATGAGCAGTTCCAAAAGAGCCTGTCTGCAAAGGAAAACGCAGATTTTCTGAAAAATGAATACGGCTGGGGCGGAGTCTATCCGGCTATTGTCGGAGCCAATATTGATGAGCAGCACGACGGCAAAGGTATCCGTATTTCTAAAGGCATCGGAAGCGATAAACCTCATATCGACCTGAAATGGAGTCAGGTAGAGAAGCGCATTGCCGAGCTGATAAAACTCGACCGTTACCTGAACCCCAAGGAAAAGGCACAGTATCCTGAATGGTTGCAAAGGCAGGAGGAACGCCGAGCAGAGCTTGCCGAGGAACGCAGGAAGAGAGAAATCTTGTCTACCGCACCTTCCGAAAAGGCAGAGCCGAAAAATGAGCGATATGAGTACCACCTCGGCAGCACCGTCTATCTCGGCGCAAACGAGTATGAAATCCTGTCCTTTGATGATGAGCGTGTAATGCTCTATGATACGCAGTTTCCGCTTTTCAACAAGGAAATGACGAGAGCAGAGTTCGACAGCAAGGTGCAGGAGAACCCGCTGAATGACCATTTGAAGGTCGCTATTAAACAGCCCGAAGAAAAGGCGGTCGAGTATGACATCGGGATGGGCTATCTCGGCAACGGACTGACCGTTTGGAACCGTGCCGTGGAGGTCAATGGGGACTATCAGAACATTGCCCACATCTCCCCCGAAGGTGAGATCACCTTCTATGTGCAGGACTTGCCGCAGCGCGTTGTGGAGCGTATCAGACAGGCGGCAGAAAGAGAAAAGCCAAAGGATGCTGCTTTGCCGGAGTTCTATCAGGCGTATCTTAAAACCAAAGCAGACAATCCGGGTAGCCTTTTGCTGTATCAGGTGGGCGATTTCTTTGAAGCCTATGCTGATGATGCAGAAGTCGTAGGGACAGCTCTTGACTTGGTGCAGACTACCCGTGCCGTCGATCACAACACCCGTGTCCCAATGGTAGGATTTCCGCAGCACCGCTTGGAAACCTACCTTACAATGCTGACCGACAGAGGGTACGATGTTGAGGTCAACTCTTTGGAGGACGGCGAACGCAGTACCCGTACCGTGGTTTCCACCACAAAGGAAGCTCCAGTCGAGTCCAAACCTATCGGCAGGATCGACTATCTCGGCACGGACGGCAAGGTCGGTGAAAGCATCGAGTACACCAGTCCTTATCAGTTTGAGAAGGACATCAAGGAGGAAAATTACTACGGTGTGCCGATGAGCATTGTTCTGTATAAGGACAAGGACGGCAACACGATTCCGCACGGTTTTATCGCACAGCTTGACCCACCGCCCAAGGGCTTTGAGATCATCGACAGCCCGTATCTTACGGAACGATTTGCCGTCATTGAAACAGAAAACGGCTATGCGGTCTGGGATGAAACCCGCAGCGCAATCTATGTAGACGAGGAGGGCGTCAGTGAGGAGTTTGCCAGCGAATGGCAGGCAAACGACTATCTGAAACAGCTTCAAGGGATTCCTCCCATTGAGCGTACCGAAGCCTCCCTTGATACGGCGAAGCATCTCATTGATGATTTTTGCCGTGAGGAGTATCAGCGTGAGGATGGTGCGGACTACACCGATCTTACCAATGTAGGTATTGCCTACACCACCACAGAGGATGACAAGCACGAAATACAGGCAAGGGTCAATCTTGTGGATTTCCGCATCGAAACTCTTGCAGATGGCAAGGTCGTCCGCAGTGAGCAGTATGCGTCCCTTGAAGAACTGACCGAAAAAGGACTGCAAGCACTGTCCTTTGACGACCTTGTTTATCTCTCCGAGGAAGAACTTGCACAGGTAGAAGCACCCCTTACCCCTGTTTGGGAGCATCCGAAGAAAAGCCGGGTGCAGACCTTTGATATTCATCCCGAAATCCCAATGGCAGACCGTCATACCTTTGACCTTGCTTCTCACGAGGTCGAGGAGGTCAACAAGAAAGAGCGCTTCCACCGCAACTATGCAGCGATCACCGTTCTGAAAAGGTGTCAGGAAGAAAACCGCTTCGCCACACCGGACGAGCAGATCATTCTTTCCAAGTATGTTGGCTGGGGCGGTATTCCCGAAGCCTTTGATGAGCGAGCCGGTTCTTGGCAGACAGAGTTCGGGATGCTTAAAAACATCCTGACACCGGAGGAATACGCTTCCGCAAGGGAAAGCACTCTGACCGCTTTCTACACGCCGCCAACGGTTATCAATGCCGTGTATAAGGTGATGAAACAGCTTGGCTTCCGTGAGGGCAACATCTTGGAACCGTCCTGCGGCATCGGGCATTTTATCGGTATGCTTCCCGAAGAAATGAAGGAAAGCAAGATCTACGGTGTGGAGCTGGATACGGTTTCTGCCGGCATCGCACAGCAGTTATATCAAAAGTCCTCTATCGCCGCACAGGGCTTTGAGGAAACCAACCTCCCCGACAGCTTTTTTGATGCCGTTGTGGGGAATGTACCCTTCGGGGATTTCAAAGTCCCTGACAAGCGTTACGACAAGCACAAGTTTCTCATCCACGACTACTTCTTCGCCAAATCCTTGGACAAGCTCCGTCCGGGCGGCGTAATGGCGCTCATTACGAGCAAAGGCACAATGGACAAGGAAAACTCCGCTGTCCGTAAGTATATTGCTCAGCGAGCTGACCTGCTTGGTGCTATCCGTTTGCCGAACAACACCTTTAAGGGAAATGCCGGGACGGAAGTCGTTTCGGACATTCTTATTCTGCAAAAGCGTGACCGCATTGTGGATATAGAGCCGGATTGGGTACAGCTCGGAACGGATGAAAACGGTATCCTGATGAACAGCTACTTTGTTGAGCATCCCGAAATGATACTCGGAGAGATGAAAATGGTGTCGGGGCGTTTCGGTCCCGAAGCCACCTGCGTCCCTTACGAGGGGGCAGACCTTGCGCAGCAACTCAGCGAAGCCGTTTCCAATATTCACGGTGAGTTGACTGCGTATGAGGTGGAGGATGAGCTTGCTGAGGAGGACAATTCCATTCCCGCAGATCCTACCGTCCGTAACTTCTCCTATACGGTGCTGGACGATAAAATCTACTTCCGAGAAAACAGCCGTATGGCTCCGGTGGAGGTATCGGCTACCGCAGAGAACCGCATAAAGGGTATGATCCGCATCCGTGATTCGGTCAGAACGCTGATTGAATTGCAGACGGAGGATTACCCCGACTCGGAAATTAAAGCGGAGCAGGAGCGATTAAACGCTCTTTATGATACCTTTTCGGGGCAGTACGGACTTATCAACAGCCGTGCCAACATCTCCGCATTTTCGCAGGACAGCTCTTTTTCTCTGCTCTCGGCTCTTGAGGTCTTGGGCGATGAAGGACAGCTGGAACGCAAGGCGGATATATTCTACAAGCGAACCATCAAGCCACACACCCCGGTCACTTCCACAGATACCGCCAGTGAAGCACTTGCCGTTTCTATGGGCGAAAAAGCCCGTGTGGATATGGATTATATGTGCGAGCTGACCGGCAAGACCGAAGAAGAAATCTTTGCGGACTTGAAGGGCGTTATCTTTCTGAACCCGTTGCACGGGTACGGCAATTCCACACAGGCAAAGTATCTGATGGCAGACGAATATCTCTCCGGCAATGTCCGGGAAAAGTTGGCATTTGCTCGCAGGTCAGCACAGCTCTACCCCGATGATTATACCGTCAATGTGGAAGCACTGGAACGGGTGCAGCCCAAAGACCTGACCGCCAGCGAGATTGCCGTTCGGCTTGGTGCTACTTGGCTGCCGACCGAAATTGTCGAACAGTTTATGTTTGAGTTCTTGGGTACACCGAGGTACGCACAGTGGAACATCAAGGTTCATTTCTCTGCCTATACCGGCGAGTGGAACATTGAGGGCAAGTCCTATGACCGCAGCAATGTGAAGGCATACAGCACCTACGGTACGGGACGCATCAACGCCTATAAGATCATCGAGGAAACACTGAACCTTAAAGATGTCCGCATCTTCGACTATGTAGAGGACGCAGACGGCAAAAAGAAAGCCATTCTGAACAAGAAGGAAACGGCAATCGCACAGGCAAAGCAGGAGCTGATCAAGCAGGGCTTTCAGGATTGGGTCTGGTCTGACCCTGAGCGCAGAGAACGGCTCTGCCGCCTTTACAACGATAAATTCAATAGCCTGCGTCCCCGTGAGTACGATGGAAGCCACATCGTTTTCAGTGGTATGAACCCGGAAATCGAGCTTCGGGAACACCAAAGAAATGCGGTGGCGCACATCCTATACGGCGGGAATACGCTGCTTGCACACGCCGTGGGCGCAGGGAAAACCTTCGAGATGGTTTCGGCGGCGATGGAGTCCAAACGGCTCGGATTGTGCAGTAAATCCCTGTTTGTCGTACCCAACCATTTGACCGAACAGTGGGCGGCGGAGTTTTTGCAGCTCTATCCATCCGCTAATGTGCTGGTGTCTACACGAAAAGATTTTGAAACAAAGAACCGCAAAAAGTTCTGCGGCAGAATTGCCACCGGCGATTACGATGCCATCATTATCGGGCATTCGCAGTTCGAGAAAATACCGATGTCCATTGAACGGCAGCGGGCGATCCTCGAACAGCAGCTTGATGAAGTTACGGAGGGCATTACGGAACTGAAAAAGAACCGTGGAGATAACTTCTCCGTAAAACAACTGGAACGCACAAAGAAATCTGTCAAGCAGAAGCTCGATAAGCTCAACGACCAATCCAAAAAGGATGATACAGTGACCTTTGAGGAGTTGGGTGTAGACAGACTCTTTATCGATGAGAGTCACTACTACAAGAACCTGTTTCTTTTTACAAAAATGAGGAATGTAGGCGGCATCGCCCAAACCGAAGCGATGAAATCCAGCGACCTCTTTATGAAATGCAGGTACTTGGACGAGTTGACCGGAGGGCGTGGGGTAGTGTTTGCGACAGGAACGCCGATCTCCAATTCAATGGTCGAGCTTTACACCATTCAGCGGTACTTGCAGTACAACACCCTTGTTCAGAACAACTTGCAGCACTTCGATGCCTGGGCTTCCACTTTCGGAGAAACCATTACGGCAGTAGAACTAACACCCGAAGGAACGGGATACCGAGCCAAAACACGCTTTGCCCGCTTCTACAATTTACCGGAGCTGATGGCGATGTTCAAGGAAATCGCAGACATCAAAACAGCGGATATGCTCGACCTGCCAGTGCCGAAAGCGGTCTTTCACAATATCTCGGTGAAGCCTTCTGAAATCCAAAAGCAGATGGTAGCCGAGCTTGCGGAGAGAGCCGAGAGGGTACGAAACGGTATGGTTGATGCCAAGGAAGATAATATGCTCAAGATCACCAACGACGGCAGAAAGCTGGCTCTTGATCAGCGACTTATCAATCCGTTGCTCCCCGATTTTGAGGACAGCAAGCTCAACGCCTGCGTGGACGCTATGTTTGAAACTTGGGAGCGTGGCAGTGAAAAGCGGTTGACCCAGCTATTTTTCTGCGACCTGTCTACGCCGAAAAACGATGGCTCCTTCAATGTCTATGACGACATTCGACAGAAGCTGATTGCCCGTGGCGTACCCGCCGATGAGATAAAGTTCATCCACGAAGCAGATACCGAAGCAAAGAAGCTGGAGCTGTTCAAGAAGGTACGCCGAGGGGATGTCCGCATCCTGATGGGCAGTACGCAGAAGATGGGAGCCGGTACGAATGTGCAGAACAAACTTGCCGCATCCTCCGATCTCGATTGCCCGTGGCGACCGTCTGACTTGGAACAGCGGCTCGGCAGAAGCATCCGGCAAGGCAACGAAAATGCAGAGGTTCACATCTACCGTTTTGTAACGGAAGAAACCTTTGATGCCTACTTATATCAGCTCGTGGAAGGCAAGCAGAAGTTCGCTTCGCAGATAATGACCAGCAAATCGCCGGTACGCTCCTGCGAAGATATTGACGAAACCGCACTGTCCTATGCTGAAATCAAAATGCTGGCGACCGGCAATCCCCACATCAAAGAGAAGATGGACTTGGACATTCAGGTTCAGAAGTTGCGGCTCTTAAAGTCCAGCTTCCTTTCCGAAAAATATGCTTTGGAGGATAAGATCATCAAGTTCTATCCGCAGGAGATCGCACGGCGAGCTGATGTAATTGCGGGACTAAAATCCGATATGGAAAGAGTGGCAGAGCACCCGAAGCCGTCTGATGAAACCTTTGTTGGTATGACAGTCAAGGGTGCTTTCTATTCAGAGAAAGCGGATGCCGGCAACGCCATCTTGGAGGCGTGTAAGACAATGACAAATCCCGACCCCATCCCCCTTGGTGAGTACCGTGGCTTTACGATGGAGCTGTACTTTGAAGCAAGAGAATACAAAGTGCGGCTCAAGGGTGAGCTTGGCTATCCCGTAACCCTCGGCACGGACACCTTCGGCAACATCACCCGTTTGGATAATGCGCTGGAGGGACTTCCAAAGCGTTTAGAGATGAACGAAATGGAGCTGGATAACCTAAAAAAGCAGTTTGAAACTGCGAAGGTCGATGTGGAAAGACCGTTCCCGCAGGAGGAAGAATTGAAAGCCAAGACCGACCGGCTGAACGAACTCAACGCCCTGCTCAATGTGGATAAGCGTGAGAACGAGATCGTCGGCGGTGAACCCGATGAGGGTGATGAATCGCCCGAAAAGAAACCGAAGGACTTGGAACGCTGACTAATGCGGTATGGGAATGATCTCATACTGCCGACACATAGCCGCTTGGTTTTCAAAAGAAATCAGGCGGCTATTTCTATTTTGAAGGAGGTGTTCGTTATGAACGAAACAGATTACAACGCTCGACTTTACGAGAAAATGAAAGCCGAACAGGACAAATACCGGGACTGGCTTGTGCGTCAGGAGCCGTGCGAAATTCTCAATCATACCTACGAATACACGATGCGGGAGGACATCGTGATGTGTATGGAGGAGCTGGAGCTTGAGCCGGAAAAGGCAAGGGCTTTGCTTCGTTCCCCTTGTCCTCTGAGTGATGTGTATAAGGAGTTCCGGGACAGAGAAACCGAGCATATGGATACCATCCGGGACGCCATCGAAACGGAAGCGGATAAGAGCCTGCAACGGCAGGAGAAGAAACAGCAACGGGAAAGCAGGTGATTTTATGCCGTATATCCCCCCGGAGGTGGTAGAACAGGCACGGCAAATCGACCTGCTGACCTATCTGCAAAGCTGTGAGCCGCAGGAGCTTGTCCGCATTTCCGGAAACAATTATACCACCCGCACCCACGACAGCTTGAAGATTTCTAACGGCAAGTGGATGTGGTGGTCACAACGCATCGGCGGCTACAATGCCCTTGATTATCTTGTGAAAGTCAAGGGCTGTTCTTTTGTAGAAGCGGTCGAAACATTGATGGGAAAGACGGCGGTGATGCCGTCAGTGACGGTCAAACCCAAGCAGAAAACGGAGCCGAAAATCTTGCTTCTGCCGGATAAAAGTGCTTCCACAGATAAGATTACAGAGTATCTTTTCGGCAGGGGCATCGACTATGCCATCATCCAATACTGCATTAACAAGGGGCTGATTTTCGAGAGCCTGCCGTATCACAACCTTGTGTGCGTGGGCTTTGATGAGAAGAATATCCCTCGCTATGCGTCCTACCGAGCGACCAATGACCGCCGTGTTTTGGGTGACTGCTCCGGCAGTGACAAGCACTATTCTTTTCGGATCGCAGATAGCGACAGCGGCACGGTGCATCTCTTTGAGTGTGCCATTGACCTGCTTTCCTATGCGACGCTTGAAAAGATGGCGGGCAGAGATTGGCGTAAAGACAACCTCGTTTCCCTCGCTGGTGTGTATCTGCCCAAGGAGAGAATCGAGGACAGCACTACCCCTGCGGCTCTTGTGAAGTACCTCGATGAGAAGCCGCAAATCAAGAAAATTCTCCTGCACTTCGATAACGATAATGCCGGGAGAAAAGCCAGCCTTGCGCTGAAAACCATATTGCCGAGCAAGTATGAAGTCATTGACAGCCCTCCGCCCTGCGGCAAGGACTACAATGACTTTCTTTGTTTCCAGCTCGGTATCCACCGCAACAAAACAAAAGAAAGGACGAATGAACGATGACTGAGTTTAGCATTTATCAGATCAACACAGATCGGGACGACAACCGTGTCTGCTTCTTGGGGCTGGATACCCTTGAACGATTCCAGCACTCCAAGGCGGTCGATCCCGCCCTCTATGACCGAGTTTATGACGGGAAACTCGATTGCAATTCCCTCGAAACCATCTATGAGAAGTTCAATATCGACCATCCCGCCGACTACAAAGGACGCTCTCTTTCTGTGTCGGATGTAGTCGAAATCAGGGAGAGCGACACCCTGAATCCCAGCTTCTACTTCGTGGACAGCATCGGGTTCAAGGCGATTTCTTTCGACAAAGCGCTCTGCAAGGAACCGGTAGAAGCAGGCAGCGGAAAGATTTCCGTTCTGCTTGTTGAGCCGAACAAGTATCCCAAGATGATTGAGATCGACGATACCTTGGAGGCGATGCAGACAGTGGTCGGCGGCGATATTGAGGAATATATGCCCTTTGAGGATGAGGTCGCCATCATCTGCAATGAAGAGGGCAAGGTCAATGGACTGACCCCGAATCGGGCGGTTTATGGAGAGCCACAAGCCGTTGAAATGACCTTTGCCGAGATGCGTAACCGCTTTTGTGAAGCGGAAAATGAGGGCAAAGAACACCTTTCCGGCTATATCGTTTTCACGCAGGACAGCTTTGACAAGCCATACGATGAGAGGTCAAGAACCTATGGCGTCAGCTCCAACAACAAGGCGTTTCAGGCTGGAATGGGTGGCTATTCCATCTTCGGGTCGTGCCTTGACGGAACTGACCCGTGCGTCAGACTGGACGGTTATATGTTTGGCGAGAACGCTTGGAAAATTGAAAAGTGCTATATGATGGAGCCTTCCCGTGAGATGCTGGACATTATCTGCGGGAAGTTTTTTGTTGCCTATGCTCCCTTTGATGCAGAGAGGTTCCAGTCCCTCCCGCCTGACCTTGCGGAGAAATACCGTGAGAAATTCAAATTCCCCGAACGCTTTATGAGAGTCAACAATGAGATCGTAGCTGTGCCTTTTAAGCCCGCCAGGGCGGACAAAGAACGCTGATCTCAATGAGAACGGGGTTCCCCCGAACGCTCTGTATTATCTTAACGAGCAGACTGTTTTTACTCCTACCGGGCAAAAACAGTAAATCGCTCGTTAGGGGAACCCCCTAATACCCCGTGCAAGAAGCACAACACATTTCAAAAGAAAGGATGAAATCCATTTATGAAAAGAACGATCAAGAAGCAGTTTTGGTTTTCCCGTGACGAAGCGCAGGACTTGCAGAAGAAAGCAAAGAAAACCTGCCTGTCTGAAGCGGCGCTCGTCCGTCTGTTGCTCCGTGGATATGAGCCGAAGGAGAAGCCTGATGACCGTTTCTATGATGCGATGCGGGAGTTCTCCGCCATCGGCAATAACATCCATCAGATCTCCGTTAAGGCAAATGCACTCGGCTTTATCGACACGCAGAAGCTGAACAGTGAGTTGGATCGCCTGCACAAGTTTCAGGCAGATATGGAGCGTCAGTTTCTTCGTCCCGGTGAGAGCAACCTGAAATGGCAGTAAGTAAGCTGTGGCCGGTCACGGTTCGCCTTGCGACCGTTCTCGACTACGCTTCCAATCCTGAGAAAACCACAAAGTCAAAGTCGAAGTACAGCGACGCCGATTATCAGGCACTCCGTGATGTAGTCGCCTATGCAAAGGACGGAGAGAAAACAGAACGGGAGCTGTTCTGCGAGGGCATCCACTGTAATCCGCAAACTGCCCGTGAGCAGTTCATCACGGTGAAAGAGCAATTCGACAAGCCGGATGGCATCCAAGCCTATCACGGTTATCTCAGCTTTGAGGAAACCGACATCACCCCGGAGCTTGCACAGCAGGTTGGTATGGCGTTCGCAGGAAGAATGTGGGGCGACCGGTTTCAAGTCCTTGTGACAACGCATCTGAATACGGAGCATCTTCACTGCCACTTCGTTGTGAACTCCGTTTCGTTCAGGGACGGCAAGCGATTGCAGAACAAAGAGAAAGCGTGGTGGTACTTCCGCCATATTGCCGATGAGGTCTGCTTGGGACACGGACTGTCTGTGGTACAGAACCCGGAAGCCTATCAATCGCCCCGCATCCTGACGCAAAAGGACAAAGCCGGTATGCCTACACGCTACAACCTCGCCCGTGCCGCCTTGGATGAAGCCATTGCAATGAGCCACAATCTTCGACAGCTTGAATATCATTTGTCCGAGATGGGCTACACCCTCGGCTCTAATCCCAAACGGAAGTATTGGACAATCAAAGGCAAGGGCGATGAACGCCCCATCCGACTGCACAGGCTCGGTGATGAATACACCAAAGAGCGCATTACGCAACGGCTCATTGAAAACCGTGATAACATCGACTTCGAGCCGTTCCAGCCGAAAATCTACCGACCGAAGCAATACCGGCTCAGAACACGGAGCGACAGAATTGGAAAAGTCGGCGGTATGTATGGGCTGTACCTTTACTACTGTTACCGGCTCGGCTATCTGCCGAAGTACAAGGCAGGACAACAGAATCACGCACGAGTTCACTACCTTTTCAAAGAAGATTTGATGAAGATAGATGAACTCACCAAACAAGTCACGCTGCTCGGCAAGCACCACATCGGTACAGACGAGCAGCTTTTTTCATATCAGCACTCGGTCGAGGAGCAAGTCAAGACCTTAACTGCCGACAGAACGCACCTCCGAAATGAAATACGAAAAGTGAACATCACAGATGCAGAGCTGTCACAGGCAAAGGCAAGTATCTCGCTTCTTACCGAGAAGTTGAAGGAACTACGCAAGGAAGTCAAGCTCTGTCAGGACATCGCCATCCGTTCCAAGGTCATCGAGGAAAAGGTAGATGCAGTCCGGACAGAGGAAGAAAAATCAAAACGAAAGGAGAACCGCAACTATGAACAACGGCGGTGATGCGGCTGAACAGGTCGTCAGGCTCTCGCTTGAAGGCTTTGAGGTCGCCGCAAAACTTACAGGCTCGGCGGCAAAGAATGTCGCCCTGCTTCTCGTGTCCGTGCTGAAGCAGGAACAACAGACCAAAGGCAAGGCACGGCTCACTAATATGATCAAGTCCGGCAAGGAACTGAAAGTCTTTTCTATCCCGAACAAGGACTTGGCACAGTTCACCAAACAGGCAAAGCGCTATGGCGTTCTCTATTGTGTCCTGAGAGATAAGAGCGCCAAGGGAGATGATGTACCCGTGGATATTATCGCCCGTGCAGAGGACGCTTCCAAAATTCAGCGCATTGTGGAACGCTTCGAGATCGGCAAGGTCGATAAGGCAGGCGTTATCACGCAGGCGGAGCAGGACAAGGCTGACCGTGAAGCGGTGGCACGGGAAGTTCCGACAAAAACCAAGGGCGAGATCATCGTGGAGGAAGCAATGGGAAAGCCTTTGCAGAAAGAAGGTCAGTCCCACGAAAACCCTACGGTCGCAAAGACGGAAAAAAGCCCTCCGTCCGAGCGAAGCTCCGAGATCAGCGGTACGGTTACTGACCGGGGTACAGCAAAGCAGGCAGACAAGAAGCCTTCCGTGAGAGAAAAGCTGGAACGCTACAAGACTGCTGCAAAAGCTGACAAAGAAGCAGACCGTGCCGAGCCTGCGCTTTCCAAGGAGAAAAGCAAGACTCCGGAACCGAACCGTCAGACGGTTCACACCCAGCCGAAAAAGCATAAGAAATCAAAAGAGAGGTAATCAGTTATGACTAACAATTTCACCCCCAAGAAGTCCGGGGCTGCGGCTCGTCCGCAGCTCTCCCCGGAGGAATACGCCGCCAAGAAAAAGGCGGAGAAGGATGCCGTGTATCAGATGATCGACGACACCGCTACTGAGATCGTCAGCGACCCCGACAAGTTTAGGGCATATCTCGATACGCAGGCACGAATGGATCGCTACTCTGCCGCCAACGCTCTGCTCATTTATAAACAACAGCCGCAGGCAACTCAGCTCAAGGATTTTCGTGATTGGCAGGAGGACGGCGTGAAGGTCAACAAGGGTGCTAAGAGCCTGTCCATTCTTGAACCTGTTGAATACACCAAGAATGACGGCTCTACCGGCATTGCCTACAATGTCAAGAAGGTATTCGATGTGGCGCAGACCAGCGGCAAGAAGCCTGCTGCACCCACCCTTGACCGTGACCCCCGAAAACTTGTGGCGATTATGCTCGACACGGCTCCCATTGATGTAAGCACTGTGGAGGAGCTGCCTTCTCCCAATATGGGGGCGTTCTATAAGAACGAGGATCAGACCCTTTATATCAAGAGGGACATTGGGAACAGCGTTGCGCTCTGCCAGTGCGTGGCACAGGAGTTGGGTCACGCTCAGCTTGCAATGAACTGCGAAGCATACAGCCGCAGGGATATGGGCTTCTCTGCCGTATGCGTTGGCTATATGCTCTGCCGCAAGTTCGGAGTGGATGTGAAGAACTTCGCCATTGACCGTATCCCGGAGGAGCTGGCGGGCAAGTCCCCCAAGGAAATCCGTGCGGAGCTTTCCAAGACCCGTTCTGCAATGAGCGAGATCGGCTCCCGTGTGTCGGAGGAAATCTACCGTCGCCGTGCTGACAGAAACAAGGAACAGGAAAGATGAGGTGTGAGCGATGAAAGAGGAACGCTATCACATCGCCTTGGACGATTATGAACACGGCGTAGTGATTCGAGCTTTGAACGATACCAAAACCGAACTGATGAATGAGGGTAAATCCACCGATGCCGTGGACGATCTTATCATCAAGGTCGGGTATGCCCCAAAGAAAAAGTTCAAGGTAGTGGAAAGAAAGGAATGCTCCTGTCGTGAATCGAGATAACGACAGACAGACATCCATCATTCTCGCCGTACTCGGCATCCTGCCGATTGCGTGGCTCGGACTTCTCATTGCACCATCCGTTAAGGGTGGCTTGCCGGAGATACTGCCGAGCTTGATGAATGTGATGAGCGACCCATTTCATATAGAGCTTTGCGAGGACAGCGTAAAAACTGTCCTCGTTTTGCTTCTCTGCTATGGAATGGGCATCGGCATCTATTTCTCGACACGCAGGAACTACCGACGCCGGGAGGAACACGGCAGCGCAAAATGGGGCAATGCCAAAGCCGTGGACAAGAAATACCGGCAGAACCCACCGACCGAAAATAAGCTGATGACGCAGGCAGTCCGTATCGGACTCAACGGCAAGAAACACCGCCGCAATCTGAACACCCTTGTCTGCGGCGGTTCCGGTGCCGGTAAGACACGCTTTTACTGCAAACCGAATCTGATGCAGGCAAATACCAGCTTCGTGATTCTTGACCCAAAGGGCGAAATCGTCCGGGATATGGGAAATCTGCTGGAGAAAAAGGGCTACGAGATCAGAGTTCTCGACCTGATTTCAATGGAAAAGAGCCACTGCTACAATCCGTTTGTCTATCTCCACTCGGACAACGATGTGCAACGGCTTGTGACAAACCTGTTCAAGAGCACAACGCCAAAGGGGTCACAAAGTAACGACCCTTTTTGGGATACCTCAGCTTCAATGCTGCTGTCTGCTCTCGTCTATTATCTTCACTACGAAGCGCCGGAGGATGAGCAGAACTTTGCAATGGTAATGGAGATGCTGCAAGCGGCTGCCATCGACAATGAGGAAGATCCACGACCCTCGCCGCTGGACTGCCTGTTTGCCGATTTGGAGTTGGACAGACCCGACCACATCGCTCTGAAATACTATCGGTCTTATCACACCGGTTCGGCAAAGACCCTGAAATCCATTCAGATCACCCTTGCCGCAAGGCTTGAAAAGTTCAACTTGGAGAGCTTGGCGGCACTGACCTGCACCGATGAGCTTGACCTTGCTTCTATGGGCGAAAAGAAAGTGGCACTGTTCGCTATTATCCCGGACAACGATTCGAGCTTCAATTTCTTGGTCAGCATCCTTTATACCCAGCTATTTCAGCAGCTATTCTTTTCCGCTGACCATATTCACGGCGGTGCATTGCCAATTCCCGTTCACTTCCTGATGGACGAGTTCGCCAATGTCAGCCTGCCGGACGACTTCGATAAGATCCTTTCCGTTATGCGTTCCCGTGGCGTGTTTGTGTCCATCATTCTTCAGAACTTGGCACAGCTCAAGGCACTGTTTGAAAAGCAGTGGGAATCCATCGTCGGCAACTGCGATGAGTTCCTCTACTTGGGTGGCAACGAGCAGTCCACCCATAAATATGTGAGCGAATTGCTGGGCAAGGAAACCATCGACACGAACACTTACGGAAAGAGTTCCGGGCGAAGCGGAAACTATTCCACCAACTATCAGATCAGCGGTCGTGATATGCCATACTTGTTCGTGAAGAGTTCAGTTGCCTTGAATTTATCATGAACAGGGACACGATCAACTGGATTCTGAAAAAACTGAATACAGGAGGTCGAATATGGAGCATTTACCAAAGAAAATCCATCAAAACGGCATCAGCTACACGCTGGTGGGAGACTACTACATCCCCGATCTGGAGCTGCCGGAGGAAAGCCGCCCCATTGGGCGGTGGGGCCGGATGCACAAGGCGTTTCTGCAAGAACACCGGCCCGGCCAGTACAATGCACTGCTTCTGTCGGAAAAACTCTGGACATATCTTGCTGACCTGAACGAACAGGCCGCTGACCGGCTGGCGTGTATTGTCTCGCAGATGCAGGAGGCAGAGGGTGTCACCGAGGAACTGAAAGCCCGTGACCAGCTTGCGTGGGTCGGGGGCATGAACAGCATCCGCAGCCGGGCAGAGGAAATCATCCTGTCTGAGATGATTTTTGTCTGAGGGAGGTGGGCGCATGATTCTGGAAGAAATGTATAACGGCAGATTTTATCCCTGTGAAACGGTGGTCGCTGATTCATCGAGGTTCAAGCAGGCAGTCAAAGCCAGTGCCGCCCTGATGGACACTTTATCTGAGCGTCTGAGCAAAGAGGACTATGCACTGGTTGAAGAACTGCGGGAGCAGGTGGCAATCGCTCAATGTGAGGAAAACGAAAGCCACTTCAAATACGGCTTTTCGGCGGGGCTGCTTGTCCAGCAGGAAGCCCATGCGCAGATGTCGCAGAAAAACAAAGAATAGCATCTTCAATAGTGGCTGTTCCCAAACTGGGAACAACCACCACAACAGAATACTGCTTCATAAAAGCCATTTGCCAATCAACCGGCGGATGGCTTTTTTGCCGCTCCCGGATATGGAAATTTTACTTCCGCTTACGTCTGGCCTTGCGGTTGGGCGGGATGGGGCTGGCCTTTCCTCTCATATTGTTGGGGCTTTTGAGCTGCTTGGACAGGCTCAGTATCCGCAGGAATGCCGAGAAGTCCTCCGAGGAAATCTTCTCAAAGGGTATCTGCAACTTATCGCAGAACTCGTGGATCAGCATTTCTGTATCGCTGCCCTGTCCTATGGCCTGCTCAAATTTTTCCTTCACATCATCCAGCGTGGGCTGCGGGTCGGCGGTAGTCTTGTCCTTGCGGTGTGCCTCCCGGATGTCCCGGACGATGCTGTCCAGATCATCGTGCATGACGTGGCTGTAAAAATCGCTTTCCTGCACCTGCCCCAGTTCCAGCGTCCGCATATAGAGGTCATCTTCTCCGGGCGCATATTTGCTCATGACGGTCTGCCGGGTGGCCTCCAACACCAGATTCATCTGCTCCACCCGCATATTGGCGATCTGGTCGATACAGATTTCCATATCTATCATCAGCCGCCGGAAATTCGGGTGGGTAGCCAGTTCGCAGAGAAGCCGGTTGTTGATTTTGCCGCTGCTCAAAAGTTCCACCATATCATCACTCAGATGCAGAGATTGAAGTTCTGTGTTTGGGTGATTTTTATTTTCCGTCAGCCCCATCAGATAGTCGGTGGACACACCGTAAAAGTCCGCCAGCGTTGCAATCGCAAACGGGCTGATGTCCTTGTAGTCATCGGTTTCGTATTTTCCCAGCGCGGATTTAGACAGGCCGGTCTGCTCCGCCAGTTGTTCCAGCGTCAGGTGCTTGTCCACCACCCGCAGGTCTTTGAGCCGCTCCGGGATTGTCAGCTTTGCGTACATCCAAAGCCCCCTCTCTCGTTATCGTTTTTCAGTGATTACACCCATTATAGCACGATTCCATAAGCGTGGAAATATGCGGATTTCAAGCGTTTTTCCGACGTTTTGGATATACGGGAAAGGGCCTCTTTTTTCGGTAAACTGGTTCTTGCAGACAGGCACAGAACCTTGAAAATCGAATGACCGGCTGCAAGGGGTATGGCCTCCGGGGAAGTGACGCCAGGACAGAAATCGAGCGCACCAAAGAGGCCGATACGCCGGGAGAAATTCCGGGCAGGAGCGGCTTGCAGGCAGACCGGCGGACAGGAAACAAGTTTATCATGCGGGGCGTATGGCTCCGCAGCAAAGAAATGGAGGAAATCATTATGACACTGAGTATGAAAGAAAAGAAGATTCTCTACGCTTACGGCTGTCCCAGCCACCACAATACGGTGACACGGCTGAAATGGCTGACGGCCCTGACGGTTGACCCGGAGGCCAAACGCCGGATGCTGGGGCTGGCCCGGAAGGTGGAGACGGAGGTGGGCGAAAGCTGGTACGAGGATTTTTACCACCATCTGCGGATGGAGATGGACGAGTACCGCCGTCTCAAGCGCAGCCTGCGTGTGCTGAAATCTTACACTGATTATGAGGAGGATCTGTATGAGGAAGCTGTCTAAGTATGAGAAAGAAACTATCATCAACTGGAACGAGGCGGAGAACCTTGCCAGCATCTACACCTTCAACGCCAGCTTGAAGCGCAGGCTGGCTGATTTCAGCCGGAAATACCCGCTGCTGTGCCGGTTGGAGCGCAGCACGCCGGAGGGCAGCGTGACCTATGTGCTGGACAAGTCCCGGCTGTCGATCCGGCTGGTGCCGCCGTACAGCGAGGAACGGAAAGCCGCCGCAAGGGAGTACGCAAAGGAGCATGGCTTTCAGGTGGTGGGAGCGGAAGAAAAAATCGCTTGAAATCGGGGCGATTACGGTCAAAATGCCGGGTCTGCACCCGCTGTTTTGACTGGCAATCCCCGCAGGCGTATTCCGTATCCACTCCCCGCCTATGGGCGCAAATGTGCGGATACGGAGCCGGTGAAACTGGCAAACGCCGCTCCTGCGGTGGAAGCCAGCTTCGCCGGTGCGGGAGTACAGAGGGCAGCCAGCCCTTTGTGCCGGGGTGCAGGGGCGGCAGCGCACTGCTGGGGTCAAGGGGCAACGCCCATTGGCGGGTTAAGGGCGGCAGCCATTATCGGGTCAAGGACGAAGTGCCTTGGCGGGTTGAGGGCAGCCGCCCCATCGGGTCAAGGGTGAAACGCCTTGCCCAGGGAGAGTTGATGCCTGCGTCAACTCGTACTGGGTATTACCTGACGCAAAATTCGCAGGATTTGCGGCTTCGCCGCCCCTTCCCGGCCCCGCAGCATCTTCGCAGGAAGGAGGAAATCTGTTTGAAACTGACACGACACAATGGACGCTCCGGCAAGCATGGCACCTATAATCCCCGCCACAATGACCGCCGGTTTGATGTGGAGAACAGCGAACACATTGACGCAGAACGGGCAAGGCAAAATGTCTACTGGGACTGCTACCGGGGCTTTACCACCCATGAGTTCCGGGAGAACCCGGAGCAGTCGGATTTCAGCTTTGAGGAAATTGAGCGGATGTACTACTATGAGCATTACGGCGGCCATGTGGAGGCCCAGAACGCCCGGAATGAGAAAACCCGGCACACGGAGCGCAACCGCAGCGTGGAGGACTTGCTGAAAAACAACAAGACCTGCCCGGAGGAAAGCATCTACCAGATCGGCACGATGGGAGAATCCGTCCCGCCGGATACGCTCTTTTCCATCGTCAATGAATTTTATGAGGAATTTGAGCGCCGCTTCGGTTCCCATATCCACATCTTAGACTGGGCGCTCCATCTGGACGAGGGGACGCCCCACATCCATGAGCGGCACGTCTTTGACTGTGAGAACCGCTACGGGGAGCTGTGCCCCCAGCAGGAAAAGGCGCTGGAAGAACTGGGCATCCCTCTCCCAAACCCGGAGAAGCCCAAAGGCCGGAACAACAACCGCAAGCAGACCTTTGATGCGGTCTGCCGGACGCTCCTGTTTGACATCGCCAGACGGCATGGGCTGCATCTGGATCAGGAGCCGTCCTACGGTGGGAGGGAGTATCTGGAAAAGCAGGATTATATCCTGATGAAACAGAAGGAGCAACTGGCGGCGCAGGAGCAGAAGCTGGAAGAACTGACGCTCAAAATTGAGGACGTGGAGACACTGTTAGATGATGTTTCCGATGCGGCCTATGACAAGGCGGTGGAGGTCGTGACTGATACCGTCAGGCAGGAGACGCACAAGGAAGATATTCGTCTGGTGGAGGAATCGAAAAAATGGGTGCTTTCGCCGGAGCGCAAGGCTCCAAAGAAGGAGCGTGAGTACGCCGCCGCCCGTCTGGATGGGGTCATTAACAAGATTAAAAATGTCATGCAGACTGCTCTGGCGAAAATCCAGCGGACGCTGATGCAGCCGGAGGTCAAGCAGGCCGGAAAGGAGCAGGTCAAAAAGAAAGCCAAAGAATCCATTATGGATATGCTGGCAAAGGCAAAGATCAACGCAGACCGGGATAACCGGGAGCGTTGGGAACGGGAGGGGCGGATCGCCCCGAAAAAGAAACACGATATGGAGTTATGAGGCATCTGATTTTCTGTGGAAACCGGGTGCCTTTTTCTTTGTCTGGAGGTGAGAAAATCGAATGTGTTTGAAGCGGTGAAGCAGGCTGTCCCCACAAGGCAGGCTGCGGAGTTTTACGGGATACAGGTCGGCAGGAACGGCATGGTCTGCTGTCCCTTCCATGATGACAAACATCCCAGCATGAAGGTTGACCGCCGGTTCCACTGCTTCGGCTGTCAGGCGGACGGGGATGTGATTGATTTTACCGCCCGTCTGTTCGGGCTGAACAAAAAAGAGGCGGCCTTGAAGCTGGCGGAAGATTTCTCGGTCAGCTTTGACGCCAAAGGCCATGACCCGCCCCGCAGGAGGCCGGTCAAACGGAAAATCAGCGAAGAACTGCGCTACCGGCAGGCGGAGCAGAAATGTTTCCGGGTGCTGTGCGATTACCTGCACCTGCTGGAACGCTGGGAGAAGGAATATGCCCCGCATACGCCGGAGGAAGCATGGAACCCGCTGTTTGTGGAGGCACTGCAAAAGAAACCGTATACGGAGTATCTGTTGGATATTCTGCTGTCCGGCGGTATGGAGGAACGGGCCTGCGTGGTCGCTGAATACGGAAAAGAGGTGAGGAAGATTGAGCAGCGAATATCAGAGTTTACCGCCAGCCACCCGGCAGGCCGCCATGAGCGCAGCCGAAGCCTTAGCGCCGGAACAGAGCGTTGACGAAGTGCGGGAAAGCCTCTCTGTCACGGAGAAGGGCCAGCCCGCCAACACCATCGGCAACTGCCGGACGGTGTTCTGCCATGACCCGCTGCTGCGGGACGCCATACGGCTGAACCTCCTGACTGACCGGGTAGACATCGTGCGGAATTTGGGCTGGCGCAGGAACACCAGCGCCCTGACGGATACGGATGTGAAGTATCTACTTCTCTATTTTGAGCAGAACTACGGCCTGACCAGCGAGAAGAAAATGACGGCGGCCCTGTCCATCGTGGCGAATGAGAACTGCTACCATCCCATACAGGATGTATTAAACGGCCTTGTGTGGGACGGGACGCCCCGCATCCGCTCCTGTCTCCATCACTTCTTAGGTGCAGAAGTCAGCGACTATGTGGAGGAAATGCTGAAGCACTTCCTGCTGGGGGCCATCCGGCGGGTGTTTTCCCCCGGCTCCAAATACGAGGAAATGCTCTGTCTGGTGGGCGGACAAGGGGCTGGCAAGTCCAGCTTCTTCCGCCTGCTGGCGATCCGGGACGAGTGGTTCTCCGATGACCTGAAAAAGCTGGACGATGACAGGGTGTTTTTGAAGCTGCAAGGACACTGGATCATCGAGATGTCGGAGATGCTGGCTACCAGCAGCGCCAAAAGCATTGAGGAAATCCGTTCATTTATCAGCCGCCAGAAGGAAACTTACCGCACACCCTATGAGGCCCAGCCCAAAGACCGGCTGCGGCAGTGTGTGTTCGGCGGTTCTTCCAACACGCTGGACTTCCTGCCCCTTGACCGGGCCGGGAACCGGCGTTTCCTTCCCATCATGATTTACCCGGAGAATGCGGAGGTTCACATTTTGGAGGACGAGGACGCTTCCAGAGCCTACCTGTTGCAGGTCTGGGCGGAGGCCATGACGATTTACCGCAGCGGCCACTATTCCATGAAATTCAACAAGTCCATCCAGCGGCAGCTTGTGGAGGTGCAGAAGGATTTCATGCCGGAGGACACGGAGGCCGGGCAGATACAGGGCTTTCTGGAACACTACACCGGCAGCATGGTCTGCTCCAAACAGCTTTTCAAGGAGGCGCTGGGCCACACCTATGACGAGCCGAAGCGGTGGCAGCTTCACAATATCAACGAGATCATGAACACGGTGGTGACGGGCTGGAAGCCGTTCTCCAATCCGAGGATGTTTGCCGGATATGGCAGGCAGAAGGGCTGGGAACGGGACGTTTCCGGCAACGAACTGCCCGGCAACGAAGATGGATTTGTGGAACTGAGCGAGGAAGAATGCCTCCAGTTGGAACTTCCGAAGGAGTGGATCGCCTGAAAATGGCGGTCAGTTGCCGGGATGGTTGCCGCTTGGTTGCCGGGTTCGTTGCCGGGGATTTCCCTGTCTGGATGCGGGAAAAACCAGTAAATAAGGGATATTTTAATCATTATCTTTATCTCCGGCAACGAAAGCAACGAGATTTTTCAAGAAAATTCACAAAGTAAGATTTACAGGCCAGACGGTAGTTTACAGGTTTTCAGAGGTTCGTTGCCGGACTTCGTTGCCGGTGCTGCCGTCCGGCCTGTCTCTCTATGGAGGTAGCCTATGGAAAAAAGCAAAAATCAGAAGAATAAAGTCCGTTTTGTGGTGGTGCGGGAGTTCTCCGGGGAGAAGTCCATGCGGGAAGTCTTTGAGCAGCTCATTGAGCGCCAGACCTGCGAACACTTCGAGGAATGGCGGCATCAGCGGGAAATGGCAGAAAAAGCTGCGTAAAAACGGTTGATTCAGGGACAGGGACATGGTACTATAATGGTATCGTGTCCCTGTTCATAGAAGGAGAACGCTATGAGCAGGAAAAAACAAGTCTATGAGAAAATCACCGCTCTCTACTGCCGAATCTCTCTGGATGACGGCGGCGACAATGAGAGTATGAGCATCAGCAACCAGAAACTCATGCTCCGGGATTTCGCAGAAAAGCATGGGATGTTCCAGTATGAGTATTATGTGGATGACGGCTATACGGGCCGCAACTTCAATCGTCCCTCGTTCCAGCGCATGATCGCTGACATTGAGGCGGGGAAAATCGGCTGCGTGGTCACCAAAGACCTATCCAGACTCGGCAGGAATTATATCGAAGCTGGCAGCTATATCGAAATCTTTTTCCCCAAACACAATGTGCGCTATATCGCCATCACGGACGGCGTGGACAGCCTGACCCGTCAGGAGATGGACATTACGCCTTTTAAGAATATCCTGAACGATATGTACAGCCGGGATATTTCCAAAAAGGTGCTGGCGGGCATTACCACCCGCTCCCGGCAGGGAAAATTCTGCGGAGGGACGCCGCCCTTCGGCCTGATGCGTGACCCAGAGGACAAAGGGCATCTCATTATTGACCCGGAGACAGCGCCGATCATCCGCAAAATCTATGACTATGCCTTGGACGGGCTGGGCTGCATGAGGATTTCCAAACGGCTGATGGAAGAAAAAATCCCCATCACCCATGTCAAGGCCAACACGGAGTTTGACGCCAACTATTATTCCTGGGGCGGGGCGAGAATCAGCCATATCCTGCGGAATCCCTTCTATAAAGGCGCACATCTGGTCTTTCGGACGCACCAGAAGGGCATCCGCTCCAACACCTATGACATTATCCCCCGTGACCAGTGGGAAGTGATTGAGGGCTGCCATGAGGCGATTGTGACGCCGGAGGAATGGGAACAGGTGCAGGAACTGATTGACCGCAGGCCGACCATTCAGGGTAATTCCTGCCCCTTCTACAACCTGTTCCACGGCCTTGTCTACTGTGCCACCTGCGGGAAGTCCATGCAGGTGCGGTATGAGAAGGTGGGCCGAACCGGAAAGAACCGCTTCACCGGCAAGATGCGGGAACCGATTGACAAGGCGTACTATATCTGCCAGACTTACAACCGCATGGGCTGCAAGGTCTGCTCCAGCCACAAAATCGAGGCAAGGGGTTTGTACAATCTGGTGCTGAAGGATATACAGGAACTGGCGGCGCAGGCCATGAAGGACGCCGATGCGTTCTACCAGCGGCTCAGCCGCCGAATGGAGCGCCGGTATCTGGTGGACGCTTCTCAGACGGAGAAAGAACGCCAGCGGCTGGAAGCCCGGAATCAGGAAATTGACAGGATGTTTCTGAGCCTGTATACCGATAAGGCAAAAGGCATCCTGACCGAGCAGCGGTTTGTGAAGCTGACGGCGGCGCTGGAACAAGAGCAGGAATCCAACCAGAAGCGCCTGCATGACCTGGCAATGATGCAGAGCCGGGCGGATACCCAGGAGAGTGAAGTCCGCACCTTCATCAAGGAAATCCGGCGCTATGCCACCATCGAGGAACTGGATGAGGCAGTGCTGAACCGGCTTATCAGTAAAATCCTGATCGGCGAGGTTAAGAAGGTGGACGGCCAGAAGGTGCAGGAAGTCAGGATCGTGTATAACTTTGTCGGGGAAATCCCGGAGATTGCAGCGTAAATAGTTTGCCCCATCTCTCACAACCATTGAGGGATGGGGCTTTTATTTTGCCGTCGTCCGGCAGCATTATATTGATTGGGTTTACTCCATCCGCAACCGTTCCACTACGGTGCGTTTTGCCATCTCATGGCCGGTGATAACAGGAATACCAGCCCCAAGCAAGGCAAAGAGAGGGATGATGAACAGGAAGGGCGTGAGGTTCAGATGGTAGGTAAAAAACCAGAATAGTCCTTCCACCGCCTGGAAGGCAATCGGGCCCAACGTCAGCGTCAAAATCAGAGCCAGCCCTGCCGCCCCCAGAGCGTACAGCAATCCTTCCCAGATCAGCATAGCGCGCAGTTGCCGTCCGGTCATGCCCACGGCCTGGAGCACCGCCAGTTCCCTCTGACGTGCAATGATGCCAGTCAGGATGGCATTGAAGAAGTTCAGCACACCGACCAACCCAACGATGAAACTGAGCGCACCGCCCAGCAGCAGGAACATGGAGCGCATACTCTCAAATTCCCCAGCATAGGTGGCCTTGCTCTCGTAGTCCAGCTCCGGGTTGACGTTCTCAGTGTAATCCGCCAGGAAGGACTCCATGGCGGCGTTGGTCTCGTCGGTGGTGTCGAAGGCGTAGTACATCACATCCGACGTGCCGGTGTCCTGGACAAAGGTCTCGTCGTTCAGGATGAACTCATCGCTACCATAGTAGCGGTAGCTGAGGGCGAAGGGCACCGTCACCAGGGCCGCCACGGTGTAGTCAACGTCCCGGTACTTCACCGGCCGCTCCACCCAGTTGGCCCCGTCCGGCACATCCTCCAGGGAAGCCCAGACCTCGCCGGTGTCTGGGTCGTAATACTCGCTCTCCTCCACATAGCGGAGGGTGACGGTGTCCCCCAACCGGGCCCAGTGGGAGGCCATGTCTGCGTTTCCATAATCGTCCTCTGAGTATACGGCGGCGATAGCCCGGCTGCCCGGCTCGTAGAGGGCGGACAAATCTCCCTCCAGCACCGTCAGGTGGTCCAGGGCAAAATCGCTCATACCGGAGATCTGAACCCCGTCGGCCAGCAGGCCCGCCTCGTTCTTATCAGTCAGGCGTATCAGGTTGTCCATCTCCTCCGGGGTGTAGAAGTTCTGCTTGTTCTGCCGGAACCAGTCTTCGGTGACGTACTCCAGCACAGGAGAGGTCTGGTCGTACACCACGCCGCTGTCGGTGATGCCGCCCTGGGCGTCGATGTCATCAATGACGGACTGGGGCACGGCCTGTTCCGCACTGAACAGGGTGCTGGTCTGGAATTTTCCAGCATTGGCCACAATGAAATCGCTGGCGGTGAAATTGGACACATACTTGTCCATATCAAAGCCACCGGCAAAGTTCACCGTCACAGTAAGCAGCACCACCGCCAGTGACAGCGACAGCACCGTCACCACGGTCTTTCCCTTGCTGCGGCCCAGGTTGGCCCAGGCCATCGTGAAGGGACTGACCTTTCGGGCCTTCCGGCCCTTAACACGGGTCTTTTCGCTGCTGCCTTCGGTGTAGCGCACTGCCTCCACCGGGGAGACCCTGGCCGCCATCCGTCCCGGCTGCCGGCAGGAGATCAGCACCGTCAGCAGTGCGAAGGCCGCGGAAACGACAAAGATCCAGGGGCTTACAGAGGTCATTGGCATAATCCCGTTGAGCCGGGCCACAATCACCGGGGTTAGCTGCCCGCCGATCAGCCAGCCGATCACCAGCCCGATGGGGATACCAACAGCAGAGAGGGTCAGGGCTTGCAGACGGATGATCCGCCGCAGTTGCCGGGGGGTGGTGCCGATGGTTTTCAGAAGGCCATAGAACCGGATATCCCCGGCCACCGAGATCTGGAACACATTGTAGATGATGAGATACCCGGTGAAAACGATAAGCAGGATTACCCCGGCAATGGCCATGACCGTCATGGGGTCCACAATGTCGGACATCCGGGCCCCGGTGTAGCCCCAGTTGACGCCGGTATCAATGTAATTGTCCCCAGCGGTCTCGCTCTGGTAGCCGTGGTTTTCCAAAATTTGGTTCAAATCCCGCTCGATATGTCGGGAGTCGCTTTTCAGCATCACGTCCAAATTCCACCGGCCTGTCATGCCGTCATCAGGGCTGTCAGGATCTACGCCCACTTCCGCCAGGATTTCGTTCACCCGGCTTTCGGGAATCAGGACATGGTTCGCCACAATGGCCTCATCGTATTCCCACCAGCCACAGAGGGTGAAGGTTTGAGTGGTTTCGTGTCCATCTACGTCAAAAGTGAGGGTAAACTCGGCCCCGATCTCCGGCTTTATGCCCAGCAGTTCCAGTACATGGGTGTCGGTAGCAGCCTGGTCGGTGCCCTCCTGCGGCAAAGAGCCTTCCACCGGGTCACAGTACATCCAGTGGGCCTCGTTGGCGTCGGCAAAGCTCACCTCCACATGAGCTTTATTGAAAGGCGCCTCCCTAGGCATACCCAGGTATCTCCGTTCGCCCCACTGGCCGATGAGAGGATCATCCTTCAGTTCATCAAACTGCGCCTGGGTCATGTACTTAAATCCGCCGTGGGAGAAGCCGCCCACCTGTCGAAAATTGGATTGCTGAAACCCATCGTTGATGGACAAGGCGATGGTGAATAGAGAAGTAAACAGCATCGTTGTCAGGGCGATAGCCACAATGGCAATCAGATTGCGCGTGCGGCTTGCCAGCAGGCTTTTCCACGCCAAATGGCGAACACATTTTCGATTTGAAACTTTCATGGCTCTCCCCCCTTACTGTGTCACAATCCGCCCATCCTCAATGCGGACAATTCGGTCAGAGAGTTGGGCAATTTCTTCGTTGTGTGTAATCATGACCATCGTTTGGGAAAATTTCCGGCCCGTCACCTTCATCAGGCTCAGTACATCTTGGCTGGTACGGCTGTCCAAGTTTCCGGTCGGTTCGTCGGCCAGGAGAATGGCCGGTTTGGTCGCCAAGGCACGGGCGATAGCCACCCGCTGCTGCTGGCCGCCGGAAAGCTGCCCCGGCAGGCTGTTCAACTTCTTTTCCAGCCCCAAGGCGGTGACTACCTCACCTACATAGCGCTCATCTACTTTACCACCATCCAACTGGATGGGCAAAACGATGTTTTCCCGCACCGTCAGCACCGGCACCAGGTTAAAACTTTGAAATACAAAACCAATTTTTCGGCGGCGAAAAATTGTGAGTGCCTCATCCTTCAGGGAGAAGATGTTCTTCCCGTCCACGGTGACGGAGCCGGAAGTGGGCCGGTCCAGGCCCCCCAGCATGTGGAGCAGGGTGGACTTGCCGGAGCCGCTGGTGCCCACGATGGCTACGAACTCCCCGTCCTCCACGCTGAGATTGACACCATCCAGTGCTTTTACCTGCGTATCTCCTTTTCCGTAATATTTCTTTAAGTTTTTGGTTTCTAAAATCGTCATCTTGTATACCTCCACAAAAAAGTCTGCATTGCCTTTTGACAATACAGACTTTACCACATAATTCTTTCCTGAGCCTTTCTCAAATCTAACAGAGTTGAAAGATTTCCTGTTCTTCATATCCGATTCAACGCACGAGGCAAATACAGTGAGAAAGTGCTTCCGTTTCCTGGTTTGGAGGATACTTTGATATAACCGCCCTGAAGGGACAGAATTTCCCGTGCCAGGTAAAGTCCCAGGCCAAGCCCCTCCGCCGAGTGCGTTAACGTACCACGATAGAAGCGGTTAAAAATCCCGCCCTGTTCTTCTTCTGGAATACCGGGGCCCGTATCCGTCACGTCCACCCGGCAAAAGGTTTCGAGCATCTGTGCAGATACGGTAACCCTTCCGCCAGCGGGTGTGTACTTTACCGCGTTGTTTACAACATTGCCAAGGGCTTCGCTTGTCCAGCGCGGGTCAAAGGAGGCGTCGCCTACAAACGGAAGGTTCTGCAAGGTGATTTTCTTTTTTTCCGCCGCAGGTCTTTCCTGTTCGACAGTCGCCTCTAATAAAGGAGCCACAGGACCCAGTGTGGGAGTTGGAACCACAATACCTGTTTCCAATCTCGAAGCCTTAACCAGAGTCTGAATCAGAAATGACAGTTTCTCCCCCTGTGTTAGCAGCGCCTGGACTTGTTCCCGCTGACGCGGCGACAGATCGCTTTCCGTCAAAAGCGAAGCGTATACAAGTAAATTTGCGATGGGTGTGCGCGTCTGATGGGAAATATCGGAGATCAGTGTTTTCACCGCTTCCTGTTCGGTTTTCATCGTTTTTTGCGTATGAGCAGAGCCGCGCAGGAAGCGAGCAAATTTTGTCTCCAGCGCAGACAGTTCTGTTTCATCAAAATGTTCCTCGGTAAAACCACTGGAAATAGACTGTTCCAACATATTATCCAGCCGCTGAACGGTTCTGCGCCGGGCCGTCCACTGCCAGAGCCCAAATAGAAGCCCAATGACAGCGAAAGCCAGCAACACCCAGGTCAAAGCTGTCATTTGCTTACCTCCCAAGTGTAACCAACCCCGTACACAGTTCTGATCGGGGCATTCCCGAGCTTCCCGCGCAGGCGCCGCACCGCCACAGATAAGGCATTTTCATCCACAAACTCGCCGCCGTCCCACACCTTTTCAAGCAGCAATTCTCTTGGTAACGTGCGGCCCCGGTTCTCCACCAGCAGGCGCAACAGGCGCTGTTCTGTCTTGGAAAGGTCGATGATTGTCCCTTCTTTGGAAAACTCCATCCGTGTGAAGTCGAGGATGAAACCGTTCAATTCGATCCGTTCCTGCTTTACCGGGACAGAGCGCCGCAGTTGGGCATTTACTCTGGCCCGGAGCACTGCCAAGGAGAAAGGCTTGGTAATATAATCATCTGCCCCAGCTTCCAGACCGGTAACTTCATCCAGTTCCAAATCATTAGCCGTAAGCAAAATAGCAGGTGTGGAGGTGCCATTCTGTCGCAGTGTTCGCAACAGTTCCAGCCCACTGCCGTCTGGCAGGTTAATATCCAAAATCAATAAATCAAAAACTACGCCCTGCAAAATCTTGATTGCCTGGAGACGTGTGCTGCAATGTGTGACGGTACAGTTTGGTGTTTCAAGTGCCATACAAATACCACGCCCCAGCGCTTCATCGTCTTCTAAAAGCAAAATTCGACTCACTTCTGTGCTCTCCCTTCCTTTGTTCTGCCATCGACCGGCTTTACAGCATCTTTAGGAAGCAGCCAAACACCGGCCATTTTCACAGCGCCGGGAATACGCCCCTCGACGCAGTAATAGTTGACTTGACGGGACGAAACGCCCCATTTTTCGCTTGCCTCTTTGAGTGTCATGTAGTCCATGCTCATACCTCCGACAATTTCTTTCATTATATTTCATTAGCTCGAAGAACGCAAGGCAGGAAATGTGAATAGATGTTGAATACGCTGCTATCGAAGAAGGATTTCTTTGATAGCTTTTTTTAATTCATCACTTGACATTGTGGCAAAGAGCTTATGAGCCAAGACCGCCTGGCTCTTATGGATGGCGGCAAATGTATATTGCAGGTGCGTGGAGTAAGACCGTTCTTTTCAGATAAGGTTGATATAACCGCACACGAGATGTACAAAGAGCTTTCGGATTTTGACAAGAAAAATCAATTTGATATTGAGAAATATGTTTCCGAATATGGCAGACCGAAGTTTTCCAAGAAGGATAAGTTCATAGAACTTGACCTTACCGGAGTGAAGTATCCGGATGATCTGGTGAACTTTGCCATAGAGGAAGCCGGGATGATGAAGAAAGCAGAGCAAAACGAAGCAGCGGCTTTACAGTAAAAAGAATAAATGAGGGGAGAATCCTTCATGTGTGTATTTGCCGCTGCTCCTGATCTATCACCACAATAGACCGCTCTTATTATATCACGGAGGGTCGAAAAATAAGAGATTAAAAGGAGATTATTTATTATGAATTTACTTATGAATTATGCCATGACTGCCATGTCAGGCTCTAACTTACTTTCAAGTGTTGCGTCATTTTTTGCTTCACACAAGCTGCTTGCAAACCTGCTTATCCTGCTTGACTATACATCGTTCCTTACAAGCGGTGTATCAGCACTCAAGGTCGTTATCATTGCAGTAGGCGGTGGTCTTGCAGTTCTTGGCGTTGTAAATCTGCTTGAAGGTTATGGTAATGATAACCCGGGTGCAAATGCTCATGTACGGTAGAGAAGCACAAAGCAAAACAAGGATAGCCAGCCCTGCCACTATTCCGAAGTCAGGGGAACGCAATAGAAAAATTCATAGCTGTATGCTATACTTAATTAGCATTTGAACATATCAAGCTGACACAGCAATCTCTTTACTTGCCGTTAATGCGCGTCTACCAATAGTCCGCACAAAGCAAGAGTAGCGTAAAGGTATAAAAATTTCAAACTTCTTTGTAACGAAATTCCGATTTCTCCGTCTAACCTATGAAGCTGAAGGAGGTGATGACAAGTATGGACTATGAAAAGCTCTATAAAGCCTACTATTTACAGGTATACTCGTATACTATTTCTCTTGCCAAAAATCGTGAGATAGCAGAGGAAATCACGCAGAACACATTCTATAAGGCTGTTTCTACAACATCACAATTCAAAGGTAAGTCAGATGAATTGACATGGCTCTGCTCCATAGCAAAAAACCTTTACCATGATGAAATGCGAAGCCGTCAGCGAGTAGCTGATGTGAGTGAAATCAATGACTTGCCATCAAATGAAAATGTTGAGAACTCAGTTGCAGATTCTGACATGGCGTTCCGCATACACCTCGTTCTTCACCGTTTGGAAGAACCATACAAAGAAGTCTTTCAGCTTCGCGTATTCGGGGAACTATCTTTTTCACAAATCGCTGCAATTTTTGGAAAAACAGAATCATGGGCGAGAGTTACTTATCATCGTGCAAAGCTAAAAATTCAAGAAAGGATGGATGAAAAGCATGAGTAAACAATGCGATATTGTTCGAGATATTCTTCCGCTGTATGTTGACGGTGCTTGCAGCGAAGCAAGCGCAGAGATGGTAAAAGAGCATTTGAACGCCTGTGCTGACTGTAACGCAATTTATCAGAAATTGCTTTCTCACACGAGCGAAGATGTTCTTCACGAAGAAAGCGAAAGCGTTATTATGCGCCATGAGGCAAAAGAAAAGCAGAGAGGCAGAAAAAAGATAACGATTGCTGTTCTCGTTTCCATCGCTCTTTGTATCATTGCAATTTTTACAGCTCTCTTTCTGTTACCTATAAACATTGCTTATGAGCCTGTCAAAATCGACTTCCCATTTGAGGTTGAAGATGTCGAAAACGTTGAAATGTACCACTATGACGGAGTGCCTGCATCAGCAGAAAAGAAAGTAGTTGTTGCTGAAAATGATATAAAGACCCTGTATGATAAGTTCAAGGGCTTATCCCTAAAAGACAAAACGACTGAGGAAACTGCCGGAGCAGATGTGACCAGCTTTAGATTTAACCTCTCAGATGGAACAAGCTACGATTTGATTTACGCCTGCTATGGGGTTAAAAACGGCGAATTGAAGTCAGCAGCAGGCGGTTTTAAGTATTTCACAAGTGCGGATATCGGCTCTTATTGGAACAATTTGAATACGGAACTTGAGGCAATTCCTATCAATGAGAGTGAATTGCCGTGAGCAGATAGCAAACCCAGCCGAGCCTGTCAACGGTCAAGATGAACGGCGCAAATGCGCCGCCGTTGACAGCCCCGCCCGTCTTTGCTGTTCAGTAATCAAGAGGGCGACAGCACAAGATGCTGCCGCCCTCTGCCATTATTCAGAAAGGGGGATTTTCCATGACCGAACACGAAAAGTATCAAGAACATATCCGGCATACACACGATGCCTTTTGCAAGACTGTTATTCGCCACGCTGCCATAGACGCAGCCCGGAGCATACGGAGCCGCCGCAAGCGGGAAATCTCGCTTGAATATCTGATAGAAGAAAAACACTATCCATTCAGTACCACAGATAAATACTTTGCGGAGCAATCCGGCATGACCAGCTATCCGCTTTTCGTCTGTGGTCAGATGGTGCTTTTGGAAAGTCCAGAGCTTGCCGCAGCCCTGTCCGCACTATCACAGATGGAACAGGAAATCATTTTCTTGTACTACTTCCAACGATTGACGCATAGGGAGATTGGACGGAGATATGGACGGGCTGGCAACACAACCGGGCGGCGTATTCAGATGATTTTACGGCGGCTACGGGCAGAGTTGGAGGGTTTGTCCTATGAGCCAGCTACTTCCCTATGAGACAATCGTTAAGGCAAGCGAGGGCGACCCGGAAGCTGTTGCCGCCGTCCTATCCCATTATGCGGGATATGTCCGCTCTTGTGCGAAAATGGACGGACAGATTAACACGGATATGCAGGAGCATATCGTCAGGCAACTGATAGAAAGCCTGTTGAAGTTCCGCTTTGACCGCTAAACAGAAAAGTTGTATAATTAGAGCCTGACAAATTAAACTTCAATGAGGGTAGAGCAAATGGAACAGATTATCAATTATAGAGACATACCCACAGATAAAAGGATTGACATATTAAATGCTCTTGAGCGAATAGGTTTTTTTCCGGCATACGGCGGCGTGAGAACAATGCAGCAAATTATGGAAAAGTCAGTTCCAGGTTCAGGCCCACAATTCTATTTCGTTTTCCGTGAAAATGAGTTGATAGGGTACAATTTTCTCATTGGGGACACTAAGAAATATAAAGCGTTCCCATGGCTTGCTATTAGCAATATGGATGAGCAGAAGTTGACTGTTTGTGAAGAACTGATGAAAATACAAATTGCCTTTTTTGAAGAACTCGGAATGCAAAAGATAGCAGATCATTGCGTTAGGATTATGGAAGATTACAGAAAAGGAATTGGAAAGCGGAAAGAAAGCGATTGCAGATAAATTCCATTTGAAAAACGGCTGACAATTTAATACCGCCGCCCATCACAGCGGTAGATAAGCAGTAAATCTTGAAAAGGTTTACTGCTTTTTTTGCGCCCATTTTCAAAAATCTTTGGCAAACCACACCGCCGGATTGTTGTAGGGAGCAGACAGGGAAAACAAAAAAATTTCCGCTGCGTTTGCCAAAACGACCCCTTTTCACCGTTGTAGTGGTGAACAGCGGGCAGAACACGCCGCCGCAATCGCTATATTGGTGGAGCAAGCCAGTATATCCGCAAACCAGAGCCGCCGAGGAAAGCGGTAGTTTTTTAGAGCAAGATTCTACCACGGTGCCAAAATCCGCATATCTGCGGTTTTGCCCCCTTTGGTAAATCTTGTTGGGGAGTGCCTTCCCCAAACCCTGCTCATGCGCCCTGTCGGGCGAGAAAGGAGGTCAACGCTTGAAGAAAAAATACAACACGCCCCACCGCTGCCATGTGGTCAAAACCCGCATGACCGAGGAAGAATACGCCGACTTTACCGAGCGGCTGAAACACTATGACATGAGCCAAGCCGAATTTATCCGGCAAGCCATTACACGGGCGACCATTCGCCCCATCGTTACCGTTTCCCCGGCCAATGATGAACTGTTGTCCGCCGTTGGCAGGCTGACCGCCGAATATGGAAAAATCGGTGGCAACCTCAATCAGATTGCCCGCGCCCTCAACGAGTACGGCACACCATACAACGCCCTGTCCGTTGAAGTCCGCGCCGCCATTTCTGACCTTGCTGCCTTGAAGTTTGAAGTCCTGCGAAAGGTAGGTGACGCTGTTGGCAACATTCAAACATATCAGCTCTAAAAATGCGGACTATGGCGCAGCCGAGCAGTACCTCACCTTTGAACATGACGAGTTTACCATGAAGCCCACCCTTGATGAAAACGGGCGGCTCATGCTCAGGGAGGACTATCGAATAGCCACGCTGAACTGCGGCGACGAGGATTTTGCCGTTGCCTGTATGCGCTCCAATCTCCGCTATGGGAAGAACCAGAAGCGGGAAGATGTAAAAAGCCACCACTACATTATCAGCTTTGACCCACGGGACGCGGTGGACAACGGTTTGACCGTAGACCGGGCGCAGGCGTTGGGCGAGGAATTTTGCCGGAAGCAGTTTCCTGGACACCAAGCCATTGTCTGCACCCACCCGGACGGACACAACCACAGCGGCAATATCCATGTGCATATCGTTATCAATTCTCTGCGGATAGCCGAAGTTCCATTCTTGCCCTATATGGACAGACCGGCAGACACCCGCGCCGGGTGCAAACACCGCTGCACAGACGCGGCGATGGAATACTTCAAAGCCGAAGTCATGGAGCTGTGCCACCGGGAAAATCTCTATCAAATCGACCTTTTGCATGGCAGCAAAAGCCGCATTACCGAGCGTGAGTATTGGGCGCAGCGGAAAGGGCAGGCAAAGCTGGACAAGGAAGCTGCCGCCTTGCCAGCCGAGGAGCAGCCAGCCAAGCCCACGAAGTTTGAAACGGACAAGGAAAAATTGCGGCAGGCCATACGCACCGCGCTGTCCTCTGCCGCAAGCTATGGCGAGTTCGCCGCCGTTCTCTTGCAACAGGGCGTGACGGTCAAGGAGAGCCGAGGGCGGCTATCCTACCTCACGCCGGACAGGACAAAGCCCATTACCGCCCGCAAGCTGGGAGATGATTTTGACCGCGCTGCCGTTCTTGCCCTTTTGGAACAGAACGCCCACAGAGCCGCCGAGCAGACCGCAACCGTACCCGAATACCCCCGCAACATAAGGGAGCGTTTGCAGGGCAAAAAAGCTGTCCAAACCACCCCGGAAAAGGACGGTATTCAGCGCATGGTTGACCGGGCAGCGAAGCGAGCGGAGGGAAAGGGCGCGGGCTATGACCGCTGGGCGGCAGTCCACAATCTGAAACAAATGGCGGCTACCGTTGCCGCCTACGGGCAGTACGGCTATTCGCCGGAGGAGCTGGACGCAGCCCTTGTATCCGCCAATGCGGATTTACAGGACAGCACCGCCAAGCTGAAAGCCCTGGACGCTGCTATCCGGGAGAAAAAGGAACTTCAGACACAGGTGCTTGCCTATGCCAAGACCAAGCCTGCCCGTGACGGTCTGAAAGCGCAGAAAACGGAAAAAGCCCGCAGCGCCTACCGGGAACGGCACGAAAGCGATTTTATCATAGCGGACGCAGCCACCCGTTATTTTCGGGCGCATGGCGTTTCCAAGCTGCCAAGCCATAAAGCCCTGCAAGCGGAAATCGAGCAGCTTACCGCCGAAAAGAACGCCCATTACAACGAATACCGGGAGAAAAAAGCCCGTGTCAAGGAGCTGCATACCGTGAAAAGCAATCTTTCTCAAATCCTGCAAGGCGAGAAAGACAGAGAGAAAAAGCACGAACATGAGCGTTAAAAACCGCCCCGAAACGATACCAAAACGGGGATATGCCCTGCACCCTATCCGCAATACTGCCCACCTTTGAAACGGGGCGCACAGCGCAGGAAATCCCCGAAAATGACACCGAGAAACTACATTTTTACCGACCTATCCGCTTATACCAGCGGAAACGGCAGAAAGGAGCGAGAAATGCCACGCATGAGCAAAAAGCGGCGGTTGGAATGGAGCTTTTTCCTCAACCACCGAAACCGTATTACCTACAATGACCTTTGCCGGGGCTGCACACACGGCTGCAAGCAGAGCTTCCGGGCGATTATCGTCCTCTGCCCCCGGTATTTCTCTAAGAGATGGAAACACAGGGAGGACACCGCCAATGGCAGATAACCGCAAATATTACTACCTCAAACTGAAAGAAAACTTCTTCGACAGCGATTCCATTGTGCTGTTGGAGGACATGAAAGACGGGATTTTGTATTCCAATATCCTCTTGAAGCTGTACTTAAAATCGCTGAAAAATGGCGGCAGATTGCAGCTTGACGAGCATATCCCCTATACCGCCCAGATGATAGCCACGCTGACCCGTCACCAAATCGGGACGGTGGAACGGGCATTAGCCATCTTCCAGCAGTTAGGGCTTGTGGAGCAGCTTGACTGCGGGCTGCTTTATATGACCGACATCGAGCTGATGATCGGTCAATCCTCTACCGAAGCGGAACGGAAACGCGCCGCAAGGCTTGAAAATAAGGCACTTTTGCCGCCGCGGACAAATGGCGGACATTTGTCCGACATTCGTCCACCAGAGATAGAGATAAAGAAAGAGATAGATATAGAGTTAGAAAAAGAGGGAGAGTTAAAGGGACAAGCCCTCGCCCGCAGCTATGGCAGATATGAGAATGTATTTCTGACTGATACGGAGCTTTCCGAACTGCAAGCGGAGCTGCCCGAAAAATGGGCGTACTACATTGAGCGGCTTTCCGGCTATATCGCGTCCACGGGCAAGAAATATAAAAACCACGCCGCCACTATCCGCAGATGGGCGGCAGACGATACCGCAAAGGCTGCCCCGAAAAAGGGCATACCCGAATACACCTGCAAGGAGGGCGAGAGCTTATGAGTAATCTGTTTACAGAACGAGTTTTGAATATGGCGGCTGTTACCCCACAGCCGGAGGACTACACGGGCGAGGACGGACTGCTTTACTGCGGCAAGTGTCACACTCCGAAAGAAGCCTACTTCCTGGAAAAGCAAGCCGCCCTGTTTGGGCGTGACCGCCACCCGGCAGAATGTGACTGCCAGAAAGCCCAGCGTTTGGAGCGTGAAGCCGCCGAACAGCGCAGAAAGCACCTTGACACCGTGGAGGACTTGAAACGCCGGGGATTTACCAATCCTACCATGCAGGAATGGACTTTCGCCAACGACAACGGGAAATGCCCGCAAATGGAGATTGCACACTTCTATGTGGAGCATTGGGAAATCATGCGCGAGGAAAATATCGGCTATCTGCTATGGGGCAAGGTCGGCACAGGAAAAAGCTATTTTGCCGGGTGTATCGCTAATGCCCTCATGGAGCAGGAAGTCGCTGTCCGCATGACGAACTTCTCTGCGATTTTGAATGACCTGACCGCCAGCTTTGAGGGGCGCAACGAGTATATCGAGCGTCTTTGCCGTTTTCCTCTGCTTATCATTGATGATTTTGGAATGGAGCGCGGCACAGAGTACGGTTTAGAACAGGTCTACAATGTGATTGACAGCCGCTACCGCAGCCGCAAGCCCTTAATCGTTACCACCAATCTGACATTGGACAGCCTGCAAAATCCGCTGGACACCGCCCATGCCCGGATTTATGACCGCCTTTTGGAAATGTGCGCCCCTATCCTCTTTACGGGAGAGAACTTCCGCCGTGAAACGGCGCAAGCCAAGCTGAACAGACTAAAAGAATTGATGAAATGAAAGGAGTTGCCTATGGCAGAGAACAAGCAGAACACCACCCCGGAACGCCGCCCGGACTGCGTGACAGAGATCCGCATGGGCAACACCGTCCTTGTCGTTTCCGGCTTTTTCAAAAAAGATACCACCGACACAGCAGCCGATAAGATGATGAAAGTGCTGGAGGCAGAAGCCGCCGCAGGACACAAAGCCCAGCTTTCGCCCTAACGCTACAAGCCGCACAGAAAAATCGTCATTTTACCGGGCGGTAAAGAAGCAGAAGCCGCTATACAGACAGCCGCCCCATGTGGTATAATCGAAATACGGAATAGTGGGGCTGGCTGTCGGAAACGGAGGATTTTATGTTAAGACAGATCACCCAGAAAATCACTGCCCTTTATCCAAGACTATCCCATGAGGACGAGCTGCAAGGCGAAAGTAATTCCATTTTCAACCAGAAGCGTATCCTTGAAACCTACGCAAAGCAGAACGGCTTTTCCAATCTGCGCTGGTACACGGACGATGGCTATTCTGGTGCGAACTTCCAAAGACCGGGCTTTCAATCCATGCTTGCGGACATTGAAGCTGGGAAAGTGGCTACCGTTATCGTAAAGGATATGTCACGGTTAGGGCGAAACTACCTGCAGGTGGGAATGTATACCGAGATGATTTTCCCACAAAAAGGCGTCCGCTTTATCGCCATCAACGATGGAGTAGACAGCGCACAGGGCGACAATGATTTTGCCCCTCTGCGGAACATTTTCAACGAATGGCTGGTAAGAGATACGAGTAAGAAAATCAAAGCTGTAAAACGGTCAAAAGGCATGAGCGGCAAGCCTGTTACGAGCAAACCCGTGTACGGCTACCTCATGGACGAGGACGAAAACTTCATCATTGACGAGGAAGCCGCACCCGTGGTCAAGCAGATATACCGTCTGTGCCTTGCCGGGAACGGTCCGACCAAGATAGCCCGTATGCTGACCGAGCAGGAAATCCCAACGCCGGGAACGCTGGAATACCGCAGGACGGGCAGCACACGCCGCTATCACCCCGGCTATGAGTGCAAATGGGCGACAAATACCGTGGTGCATATCCTTGAAAACCGGGAGTACATGGGCTGTTTGGTGAACTTCAAGACGGAGAAACCGTCCTACAAGACCAAGCACAGCATAGAAAATCCCATTGAGAAACAGGCAATTTTCGAGAACCACCATGAGCCTATCATCGACACCCAGACATGGGAGCGTGTGCAGGAATTACGCAAACAGCGCAAGCGTCCGAACCGCTATGATGAAGTGGGCTTGTTCTCTGGTATGCTCTTTTGCGCGGACTGCGGCAGCGTCATGTATCAGCAGCGTTACCAGACCGATAAGCGGAAACAGGACTGCTATATCTGCGGGAACTACAAAAAGCGCACCCATGACTGCACCGCACATTTTATCCGCACCGACCTTTTGACTGCGGGCGTTCTCTCCAATCTACGGAAAGTGACGAGCTATGCGGCAAAGCATGAAGCCCGGTTTATGAAGCTGCTGATCGAGCAGAACGAGGACGGCGGCAAACGCCGGAACGCCGCCAAGAAAAAGGAACTGGAAGCTGCCGAAAAGCGTATCGGTGAACTTTCCGCTATTTTCAAGCGGCTGTATGAGGACAGCGTAAGCGGTCGCATTTCTGACGAGCGTTTCACGGAGCTTTCGGCAGACTATGAAGCCGAACAGCAGGAATTGAAAGAGCGTGTTGCCAGAATACAGGCGGAGCTTTCCAAAGCACAGGAAGCTACCGTAAACGCAGAAAAGTTTATGAACATTGTCCGCAAGCACATGAACTTTGAAGAACTGACCCACACCCTCTTACGTGAGTTTGTAGAGAAAATCGTTGTGCATGAGTGCAGCTACGATGAAAACGGCACACGCAGACAGGATATTGAGATTTACTATTCTTTCGTCGGCAAGGTGGACTTGCCCGAATGACCGCCTTTCCTATCCGATACCAAAGACAAGTATCGGATAGGAAAGGCAAAATTTTTTACACTTCTATTACTTCTTTATCACACATAAGCAAAGTCACAGGGCATGAAGCAGCTCATGGCTAATTAGATGTAATAAAAGCGGAGAAAGGAAAAGCACAATCCAGACGGAACCGGCGGTGTAGTCAAGAAATATTGTGGAAACGCAAGATTTCTGCTATAATGGGTATAAAACACTTGACGATGGAAAGAAAGGCGGGAAGCCTATGCACATTAGTTATCAGCCACTATGGAACACACTGAAAGAGCGTGGCATGAGGAAAGAGGATTTGCGGCTTGCCGCCGGTCTTACCACAAATATGATTGCCAACATGGGCAAGGGAAAGAATATCAGCATGGAAACGCTGGTTCGCATTTGTGAAGCCTTGAATTGTGGTATTATGAATGTGATTAAATTAGAACAGGACAATATCTAAAGCGATATAATTTTATATTTGATTCGATTTGCACAAAAAATTAAATTTTAATGGTGTATATTTTCTATTGTACCCAATGTAAATAAGTGCTATCATAAAATAAAACAAGTACATTTGAAACATTTTATGATTTGAGAGTGTGCTTGCAGGTTAGTAGCATATTGCCAATAACTGAATACAAAAAATGTAGGTTCTGGTCATTTTAGAAAGGAGCATTGTTTATGAAAAAATTTAGTAAAAGATTGTTTACCTCGTTGGTAGCGTTTTGTATGCTTTTTTCTGTGAGTGCGGTTCCTGCTTTTGCAGCGGAAACAACAACGGAAATAACGGATACTCAACAGCCGGTAGTCATTGGAGAATATGACGGATACTTAACCGATGTTATGATTTCCGATGGTGTCACCAAAAGAGCAGTCGCTAATGTTCGTATTAACTCTTATGCAACTTATGATGAGGATGATGGGATTCAAGTTCATGTGAAGTTGTATGTACCGTGGTATGAATCTCCAAAACCGGAGTTCACTGGTATGACTGGTACAGTTAATGTGCTTATGAACAAAAAATCCACCAATACGGCATTTGCAGAATTAGCCGACGGTGAAGAAACAATCGAAACTGATGTGGATACTGGAAGAACAGGTAATAGCGGAGATAAGGGAACGGTTTCTGTTTCTGGTGTTGCTACCGCTAATAATGCCTTGGCAGGCGGTGGAGCTTTCGCTATTTCTTACCCTGTGACACTTCCCTAATTAAATGCAAAACAGTTGTGAATTAAGGTTGGTAATAGGTAAAATGAAACGGTTATTGGCAATATGCGTATGTTTTTTTATGTGTGTAGGCTTATGTTCGTGTGATTCTTCCCAAACTCGGTCGGTATCATCATATAACTGGTCTTTAGAATTTATTACTGATTTAGATGGTAATATGTTATTCTCAGGTTCAGTGCATGATGACATACCAGTATTGGATTTGACATTGAGTTTTGAAGAAAAAAGTTTTATCTTAACAGATAACACTCATAAACAAGAATGGACAGGTACATATTCGCTTGAAAAGATTGACAATTCTTCTTCGAAACTCGGATTAACTTTTGAAAATTTAGAGGAGCCTGTTACAGGCGTATATGGAACAAGAGTTTATTCTGATGATTCAGAAAGCGCAACAATTACATTACAAACTGATGAAAATATCCTGTCTTTTGTTGGAGAAGATTCATAAATAAAAACAGCCGCTGTAGGAACAAAATCCTACAACGGCTGTTTTTATTTCCACGGCCTGCGCCGGAAGTTCATACCAGACTGTTTTATCAGCGGGGATTTCTTGAACAGCTTTTTCAAAAGGCTTCGTTCCTCTTGTGAGAGCCGCTTGTATTTGAGCCGGAACGCCTTGCAGAATATCTCCGTGAATTGCTGAACCCTGTCCCCCGGAGATTGCATGGCCTTTTGTACTTCCCGTATAAGTTCATCGGCAGGCGTGGTATCCGGCGCACTTTCGCTGTCATTTTCGTGCGCCTTGCGTATATCATGGAGAATGACGTCCCATGTTTTGTGCGTCACATGGCAGAAAAAATCTTCTTCCTCTATCTGACAGGCTTCCAACACTTTGATTGCCCGGTCTGCCGCAGCTTCGGGGTGTTCTTCCAGTACCATAGCCCGTAAAGCAGCCAGTGAGCTGTTTGTGTCATGGAAGTGCATGGTTGCTATCCCGTCCACATAGATTTCTGCGTCTGCCAGCAATTCCTTAAATTTTTCATGGGAGATAATCTCACACAGCAGCCGGTTATTGAAGCGTTCACTTTTCAGCAGTTCCACGACTTCATCACTCAAATGTAATTCTTCTATCGGGGTGTTTTCATATCTCCGATTATTGGTAAGGCCGAGCAGATAGTCAACCGACACCTGATAGAAGTCTGCCAGCTTCAACAGGCTGCCGTGGTTAATTTCCTTGTATTCGTCGTTGTCGTTTTCATAACTGCCGAGGGCTGATTTTGAAATGCCGGTTTCCTGTGCCAGTTCTTCCAGATTCAAGCCCCGTTCCACCCGTAAATCTTTCAGGCGTTCCTGTACGGAAATGCGGGTTTTCATAAACACATCGCTCCTTCCTGCGGCTGGCTGCCGCTGTTATTCCTTATTATACCATATACCGTTCCGAAATCGTGGAATTTTTCGATTTTGGGGCGGTTTTCCTATTTTATGGACATACGGGAAAGGGTTCAAAAATGAGCTATGATTAAGTCAGTTCATCGATGGATTATTTCCAATCGAATGACCGGCCTGATGGGATATGCTCCCCGGCGATGTAGCGCAACGACCTGCGGCAAGGAAATGGAGGAACCTTGACCGCAGCGAGTGTACCAACGGGAACGAAACGCCGCTGTGAGATTCAGGGGCAGGAACGACAGCAGGACAACCCGGCAGAACTGATACCAAAACGCTACCCAAACACGACAAATCGGCGGGGTGTAGTCTGCCCCGTCCGTAATACTATGGGGCATTTCAAAGCGGCTCTATGGCCGTATTTTCCTTGAAAATCGCCCCGAAACATGACACCAAAAACCTTTATCCGCCTGTTCCCGTTGTTACGGCTGAAATGGGCGGATTTTCTATGATAGGAGGCACTATGCCGAGAATGAGCAAGAAACGGAAGTTGGAGCTTTCCTTCTTCCTCAATGACCGGGGGCGTGTGGCCTACAACGACCTGTGCCGGAAGTGCCAGCATAAGTGCAAGCAGAGTTTCCGGGCTGTCGTGATAGACTGCCCCCATTACCTGTCAAAACGAGCCAAGCGAAAGGAGAAAATCAGTTAAATGGAATTTGAATTTATGAGCGCAGACACGGTTCTGCCGCCTTGTATGCCGCTACCCGCCGCAATGCTTCGGCTGCCGATCAGCAGCACAGCAAAAGTCATGTATGCCCGTCTGCTGAACACCACCCTTACGGCAGGGATAGAGGATAGCAACGGCATTTTGTTTGTCCGTTTTCCTATCATGGAATTAGCGGCAGCCCTCTCCCGCAGCCCCGTCACTGTGAAGCGTTCCCTGAAAGAATTGGAGGACATCGGGCTTATCCTGCGGGTGCGCCGGGGTGTGGGAGAACCAAACCGCATTTACACGCTGCTTCCCAAAGGAGGGCTGCCATGATAAATGAGAAGCTGGAAAAGCTGAATCAGGAGATTGCCAAAGGCGAAGCCAGACTGCGGCGGGCGCAGCATGAAGAAAAAATACTGGAACACCAGGTGAAGCAGCTTACCCGGAAGGAACGGACGCACCGGCTCTGTACCAGAGGAGCTATGCTGGAAAGTTTCCTTTTAAGGCCGGAAGTGCTGACAGACGAGGATGTGATGGACATTCTGAAACAGGCATTTTCTCAAAGTGGCATGAAGGAAATAGTTGCAGAAAGCGTGAAAGGGCGGGTAGCCGGGGAATCCCTTACGGAGTAAGGGCGCAACTATACACCGGTCAAGCCGGTGCGTTGCGCCCTGCCGGGGGCTTCCTGCGGAAAGCGGATGATTTTCAGCACCGTTGCGGCTGCTTCCAATCATCACAGGGGACGCTACACTTCCCCTGCGCTGGCTGCGCCAGCTACCCCTTTGTGGACTTGCCGCCCGGGAACACCTTGCGCTGCAAGCTGTTCCCGTCCAGCAAGTTTACAATTTATCTATTCCAAAACAGGACTGCCCGTAGTATAATAAAGCTAATGACGAACACTATCTAAGGAGATGGTTTTATGTATGGATTGATTGCTTTGAATTTCATCATACCCTTTGTTATGGTTTTTGTAGGATATATCTTAAAGAAGCACCCGGTAAAAGATATGACATCCGGTAACGGATACAATACGCCTACATCTCGGAAGTCACAAGAGCATTGGGATTATGCACAAAGCATAGCACCTAATATTTTTATTGGTATTGGCAAAACATTAGGTTTGGTAGAAATCGTTTTGTGTATATCCTTACTTCTTCTTAATATTTCTACACAGACTACCGTATTTGCAGGAGTAGTTGTTGGAATTATTTTTCTGATTTTTGGATTTTATAAAACAGAAACTGGAATTACAAGTAAATTTGCGAACAAAAACTTTTAAGCTATTAGACAGCTTTCCATCATCGAGCCAACCTGACCCGAACCTTCAAAACTGAATACTAATCGCCTACCAGCGACACCACTAAGCAGGAAATCAGAAACGGTTTCCTGCTTTTCTTTTGCCCAAAATCAACCACAGGAAGGAGGAACGCTATGCCCTGTCCACACCATGATATAAAAATAATCCAGCGCAGCAACCACCAGTCAGCCGTTGCGTCTGCCGCCTACCAGAGTGGGGAACGGCTGTTTTCCGAGTACGACCAGAAGCAGAAATACTATTCCCATAAAAGCGAGATTGTCCATACAGAAATCATGCTGCCGCCCCACGCCCCACCAGCGTATGCAGACCGCAATACTTTGTGGAACGCCGCCGAAGCTATCGAGAAGCAATGGAACTCCCAGCTTGCCCGGAGAATCGTGCTTGCCATACCGAGGGAAATCCCCCCGGAACAGCACGCCGACCTTATCCGGGACTACTGCCGGGAGTTTTTTGTTTCTAAAGGCATGATTGCCGATTTTGCCATCCACGACAAAGGGAATGGGAATCCCCACGCCCACATCCTGCTGACCATGCGGGCAATGGACGAAAACGGGAAATGGCTTCCCAAGAGCCGGAAGGTTTATGACCTTGACGAGAACGGCGAGCGTATCCGGCTCCCGTCCGGGAGCTGGAAAAGCCACAAGGAGGATACCGTGGACTGGAACGACCAGAAGTACGGAGAGATCTGGCGGCAGGGCTGGGCGGCTACCGCTAACCGCTATCTGGAAGCCAACGGACGCCCGGAGCGCCTTGACCTTCGTTCCTATGAACGGCAGGGGCTTGATAAAATCCCCACCGTCCATATGGGGCCAGCAGTCAGCCAGATGGAGAAACGAGGGATACAGACCAACATCGGCAACTTGAACCGGGACATCAAAGCCGCCAATTCCCTTATGCAATCTATCCGGCAGATGGTACGCCACCTGAAAGGCTGGATTGCAGACCTGAAGGAGAAAAAAGCCGCCCTGCTGGAAGCCTTGCAGGAATCGAAGGAACCCACCCTGCCGGAGCTGCTGGGGAAATATCTGGATTTGCGCCGGGAGGAACGTACAGGCTGGACAAGCAAAGGCCAGCTTACAGGCAGCGTTGCCGATTTCAACAAGGTTATGGAAGCTATCCGCTATCTGCGGGAAAAGGAGCTGTCCACTGTGCAGAGTTTGGACGCTTATCTGGATACCGTCAGCGGGCAGGCCGTTTCCATCCGGGCAGAGATGAAGCCGAAAGAACAGCGTATGAAAGAAATCAACACCCTGCTTTCCCATATCGCCAACTTTGAAGCCCATAAGCCGGTTCATGTGGAGTATGCTGCCATCCGGTTTAAGAAGCCACGGGAACAGTTTGCCGCCGCCCATCGGGACGAGCTGGACGCCTATAATGCCGCTATCCGTTATTTCAAGGTGCATTTGAAGGAGAAGAAGTACAGCATTAAAAAGCTGAATGAGGAACAGACACAGCTTGCCGGAGAAGTTGCCGGATATAAGGAACGGTTGTCCGCATTACAGGAGGATGTGAAGATTCTCCGGGATGTGCGTCACTGGCTCAATCAGGTTCTTCCGTCTGAACAGTACCGCCAGACCGCCGAGCCGGGAAAGAAACCGTCCATCCAGCAGGCAGTCAAAGGCCGGACGCAGCGTATCCGGGAAGAACAGGCCGAGAAACGGAAGCAGCCCCGCACAGAGAAAAAACAGGATATGGAACTTTAATAGGCGCTTGCTATTTTCTTTTTCGAGAATGACAGGCGCTTTTCTTATTTTCAGGAGGATTTATTTGAATGTATTTAAAGCTGTCAAGCAGTCTGTTACCACCCGGCAGGCTGCGGAGCATTTTGGAATCCGGGTGGGACGAAACGGGATGTGTGTCTGCCCCTTCCATGCTGATAAAAACCCCAGCATGAAGGTTGACCGGCGCTTTCACTGTTTCGGCTGTCAGGCAGACGGGGATGTGATTGACTTTGTTTCCCGTCTGGAAGCTGTCAGTCCGAAGGAAGCCGCCCTCATGCTGGCGCAGGAGTTCTCCATCCCCTATGAGGACAGGGAACCACCCGGCAGGAGAAAACCCAAACCCCGGCAGGAAACCCCGGAACAGCGGTTTTGCCGCATGGAGCGTTACTGCTTCCGGGTGCTGTCCGATTATTACCATCTTCTGCGCCGCTGGAAACGGGACTATGCCCCTAAGATGCCGGAAGAAGCATGGCACCCGCTTTTTGTGGAAGCCTTGCAGAAGCAATCCCATGTGGAATATCTGCTGGATGTGCTGCTCTCCCCGGATATGGAGGAACGGGCAGTCCTTATCGTTGACTATGGAAAGGAAGTGAGCAATCTTGAAAGACGAATGGCAGAGCTTGCCGCCCAAGATACGGCAGGCCGCAGAACAGACCATACAAGAAGCAGCCCCGCCCCGGAGCATTGAGGAAGTAAAGGCCATGCTGGAAAGCACCGAGAAAGGCAGCGTCCGCAACAGTATCCGCAACTGCCTGACCGTCTTTCAGAATGACCCGCTGCTTTCCGGGGCAATCGCAAAAAATCTGCTGACCGAGCGAGTGGACATTGTAAAGCCCATCGGCTACCACCGCATCGGCACCGCCATCACGGACACGGATATGAACTATCTGCTCCTGTATCTGGAAGAAACCTATGGGCTTACCAGTGAGAAAAAGATTACCGCCGCCATCGGGATTGTTGCCAATGAAAACGGCTACCACCCCGTCCGGGACTACCTGAACGGCCTTTCATGGGATGGGCAGGAGCGTATCCGCTATTGCCTGCGCCACTTTCTGGGAGCCGACACCGACCAGTACACCTATGAAGCCCTGCGGCTGTTCCTGCTGGGAGCCATCCACCGGGCATTTTGCCCCGGCTGTAAATTTGAAGTCATGCTCTGTCTGGTGGGCGGTCAGGGAGCCGGGAAATCCACCTTTTTCCGGCTGCTGGCAGTAAAAGACGAGTGGTTTTCCGATGATTTGCGGAAGCTGGATGATGATAACGTGTACCGCAAGCTGCAAGGCCACTGGATTATCGAGATGTCGGAGATGATTGCCACCGCCAATGCCAAGAGCATTGAGGAAATCAAGTCATTTTTAAGCCGACAGAAGGAGGTCTATAAAATCCCATACGAAACCCACCCGGAGGACAGGCTGCGGCAATGTGTGTTCGGCGGCACTTCCAATGCCCTTGACTTCCTGCCCCTTGACCGTTCCGGCAACCGGCGCTTCCTGCCGGTCATGGTGTACCCGGAACAGGCCGAGGTTCACATTTTGGAGGACGAAGCCGCTTCCAGAGCCTATCTTGCACAGGTCTGGGCAGAAGCTATGACGGTTTACCGCAGCGGGGATTTTAAGCTGTCTTTCAGCCCGGAAATGGTGCGCTATCTCAAAGAACACCAGCGGGATTTCATGCCGGAGGACACCAAGGCCGGGATGATACAGGCATACCTTGACCGCTATACCGGCGGCATGGTGTGTTCCAAGCAGCTTTTCAAGGAAGCCCTGAACCACCCCTTTGACGAGCCGAAGCAATGGGAAATCCGGGAAGTCAACGACATCATGAACCATTGCGTGACGGGCTGGAATTACTTTTCCAACCCCCGTGTGTTCCCGGAATACGGCAGGCAAAAGGGCTGGGAGCGTGAAACGAAAGCAACGGACATCAGCAACGGAGCTGAAAAAATCCCGGAAGGATTTGAGGAAGTCACGGAACAGATGGAGCTTCCCTTCTGAAAAATGCAGCCGGTTGCCGACCCTGTTGCACTCCCGTTGCCGAGCCGGTTGCCGGGAAACCCCCCGTAACTGCGGGCTTTTCCCCTTATCAGCAACCAAAACAACAGAAAAATAAAAGAAAATAAAAATAAGAGCCAAACTGCCAGACAGAGATAGTTTTCAGGTTTTTTGAAGCCCGTTGCCGGACTTCGTTGCCGACCTTCTCCTTGTCTGGCTTATTCTATTATGGAGGATAACTGCCTATGGCAAAAACGAAAACAGAGATTCATGTTACCACAGTTTTTGACGGCGAACTGGACGCCACAGACGTCTTTGTGAGCCTGATTGCCCAAAAATATGGGCAGAATACCAGCAAAGAAAATCTTGCGAAAACACAAGATTTAGAGTATAATAAGGATGAGGTTCAGAAGAACCGTGTTCCGTCTGGATTGTGCGGGTAAACGGTTATGATGAACGGATATGAATATACAGACATGGACGCAATACTGGCAGGCAGCTTCCGGGCAGCCATCTATTGCAGGCTTTCCAAAGACGATGACCTTGACGGGGAGAGCGCCAGTATTGCCAACCAGCGGGATATGCTGGAAAAATACTGCGAAAAGCAGGGATGGGAGGTTGTGGCAGTCTATCAGGACGATGGCTACACGGGGCTGAACATGGAGCGCCCCGACCTGAAACGGATGCTCAAAGCCATCGAGCGCAGGCAGATAAACCTTGTCATAACGAAAGATTTATCGAGGTTGGGCAGAAATTATTTGCAGACCGGCACACTCATTGAGGACTTCTTTCCCCGCCACGGCGTCCGCTATATCGCCATGAATGACGGTATCGACACCATGCGGGAGAATAACGACATTGCGCCGTTCAAGAACATCCTCAACGAGATGTACAGCAAGGATATTTCCAAGAAGGTACATTCCTCTTACCTTCTGAAAGCCCAGCAAGGCCAGTTTACCGGCTGTATCGCCCCTTTCGGGTATCAGAAAGACCCGGAGGACAAAAACCATCTGCTGGTGGACGAGGAAACCGCCCCCATTGTCCGGCAAATCTTCCGCTGGGCGCTGGAAGGACACGGCCCGAACTTTATCCGGCGCAGGCTGGAAGAACAGAAGGTGCCTTGCCCTACATGGTGGAACCGGGAACGGGGCTTCCGCAATGTCCGCACTAAATGGGAAAAGAAAGACCCGGTAAACGGGCGGTATATGTGGGATTTTTCGGTAATCAAGGACATCCTGATGAATCCCGTCTATACCGGGGCTATCGCTTCCCAGAAGAAGGACTACCGCTTCAAAATCGGCACCATCGGGGAAAAAAAGCCGCAGGACTGGATTGTGGTGGAGGAACGGCATGAGCCGATTGTTGACCGCAAGAGCTTTGACATCGTGCAGGACAAGCTGAAATCCCGGCAGCGTTCCCGCCAGACCGGGGAAATCAGCCTGTTTGCGGGGCTTCTCAAATGTGGCGAGTGTGGGAAATCACTGACTATCCGCTACACCAACGACAAGCACCCGAAGCAGATTTATTCCTGTAAGACCTATAATGCCTATGGGAAACAGCACTGTACCCAGCACCGTGTGGAGTACGAAACCCTTTACCGCCTTGTGCTGAACAAAATCCGGGAATGTGCGAAGGCCGCCCTGATGGACGGGGAAGCTGTTGCCGGACGGCTTACCAACACCTGTGAAGCCGAGCAGAAAGGCCAGCGGGAAGCGTTGGAGCGTTCCCTGACGAAGCACGAGGAACGGATTGAGGTACTGGAAAAAATGGTGCTGCGGCTCTATGAGGACATGGTTGCCGGACGTATCAGCGAAGCAAACTTCAATCTCATGCTGGATAAGACGCAGAAGGAACAGGCTGAACTAAAGGAACGGGTTGAACAGGGGCGCAGGAAGCTGGCTGATGAAATCCGCCTTGCCGTGGACGCCAAGCAATGGGTGGACGCCATTCAGGAATACGCCGACATCACGGAGCTGGACGCTGCCACCCTCAACCGTCTGATTAAAGAAATCGTTGTCCATGAACACATCGACAGCGATAAGACACGACACATTTCTATTGAAATTCATTTTAATCTCAAACCCATCCCGGAGGTGGAACAGGTCACGGCCTGACCTGTTCCCGCCGGGGCGGTTCTAAAAAAATTCCATAAATTTCTTGACACGCCGCCGCCCGCCATCGAGCAGAGTTTTACACCTATTTTGGTATGAAACAGTTTATGGCGGGTGCCGGTGTTATGCTGATTGGTGCGCTTCTTGTACCAAAACTTAAGGACCTTATCCCAGCAAAGGTATTCGTGTTAATGCTGTTGCACCTGGGATTACAGAAACTGATATGATGAAAGCTGTGCCAAAGGAAGTTATCGAACCTATGATTGAAAGAATTCCATTGCGTCGTCTTGGACAGCCAGAAGATATTGCCAATGCGTTTGTGTTTCTTGCTTCAGATGAGGCGAGTTACATTACAGGTGTTATATTAAGTGTAGATGATATGGCAAGAAGTTAATTTAATGTTGTATGGTGATGTAATCACGGAAAACAAATGAAATTAAGACTATAATAAAGCTACAAAAAGAAAAAGATAAGGAGGACTGTAAAATGTCTGCTATTAATATCAATAAAAATAATTTTGAGAACGAAGTACTGAATTCCGATAAAACCGTTCTTTTAGATTTTTGGGCATCTTGGTGTGCGCCTTGCCGTATGGTAGTACCTATTGTAGAGGAGATTGCAGGTGAGCGTAGGGATATTAAAGTTGGAAAGATTAATGTAGATGAAGAGCCTGAACTGGCAAATAAGTTCAGTATTATGAGCATTCCGACTTTAGTGGTTATGAAGAATGGGAAGATTGTACAGCAGGTTTCAGGGGCGAGATCTAAGAATGCGATTTTAGAAATGCTTTAGAGAGGTGTGCTAATGGGATTTTTTAATTTCTTTAAACAGTCGAATATTAATCAAGGCATAGAAGAATATAAAAGGACTGCTGGTGCAGTTCTGCTGGATGTCCGTACTCCGCAGGAATATCAGGAAGGACATATACCAGAAAGTAAAAATGTGCCGTTGCAGCAACTAGACAATATTGTTTCTGTAGCGAAGAATAAGGATATCCCTCTGTTTGTATACTGTTATTCCGGTTCCCGGAGCCGTCAGGCAACTGGGATGTTGCAACGAATGGGATATTCTAAAGTAAATAATATCGGTGGCATTGCAGCTTACTCAGGAAAGGTGGAAAAATAAGATGAAGGTAATAATCGTAGGAGGTGTAGCAGGAGGAGCTACAGCCGCAGCAAGAATACGCAGACTGGATGAACATGCAGAAATTACTGTGTATGAAAGATCCGGATACATATCCTATGCGAATTGTGGGCTTCCATATTATATTGGAGACGTGATTACAGATCCGGAAGCACTTACACTACAGACACCAGAGAGTTTTTTTAAACGCTTCCGTATTAACATGAAAATTCATCATGAAGTTATCTCAATACATCCCGAATGTAAAACTGTTTCAGTGAAGAATTTAGAAAACGGTGAAATATTTGAAGAAAACTATGATAAGCTAATCCTATCTCCAGGTGCAAAGCCTACACAGCCGAGACTTCCCGGAGTAGGTATTGATAAACTTTTTACACTTCGTACTGTAGAAGACACTTTTCGGATAAAGGAATATATAAATAAGAATCATCCAAAATCGGCTGTATTGGCAGGTGGCGGTTTTATTGGTCTGGAACTGGCAGAAAATTTGAGGGAGCTTGGCATGGATGTTACGATTGTCCAGGGGCCTAAGCAGCTGATGAACCCTTTTGACCCGGATATGGCATCCATGATCCATAATGAAATGAGAAAGCATGGGATAAAACTGATACTGGGCTATACAGTAGAAGGATTTAAAGGAAATGACAACGGAGTGGAGGTTCTGTTGAAAGATAATCCATCCCTTCAGGCTGATATGGTAGTTCTGGCAATCGGAGTCACACCAGACACAGTATTAGCAAAAGAAGCCGGTCTGGAACTTGGCATCAAGGAAAGTATTGTAGTGAATGACAGAATGGAAACCTCTGTACCGGATATTTATGCTGCAGGTGATGCAGTTCAGGTAAAACATTATGTTACGGGTAATGATGCGCTGATTTCTTTGGCAGGACCGGCCAATAAACAGGGCAGAATCATCGCTGATAATATTTGTGGCGGTGATAGTCGTTACCTGGGCAGTCAGGGAAGCTCCGTTATAAAAGTGTTTGATATGATAGCAGCCACTACAGGTATCAATGAAACCAATGCCAAAAAGTCAGGATTAGAGGTAGATACAGTAATTCTTTCTCCTATGAGTCATGCCGGTTACTATCCTGGTGGAAAAGTGATGACCATGAAGGTGGTTTTTGAAAAAGAAAGCTATCGTTTGCTTGGCGCTCAGATTATTGGATATGAAGGAGTTGATAAACGTATTGATGTGCTGGCAACAGCAATTCATGCGGGGCTGAATGCAACCCAGTTGAAAGATCTGGATCTGGCATATGCACCACCTTATTCTTCTGCTAAGGATCCGGTAAACATGGCTGGATTTATGATAGACAATATTGCAAAAGGGACATTAAAGCAATGGCATTTGGAAGATATGGACAAGATTTCTAAAGATAAAGATGTGGAGTTGCTAGATGTGAGAACTGTAGGTGAATTCAGCAGGGGGCATATAGATGGATTCAAAAACATACCTGTAGATGAACTGAGAGAACGAATTAGTGAAATTGAGAAAGGAAAGCCTGTGTATCTGATATGCCAGAGTGGTCTGCGCAGTTATATTGCGAGCCGTATTCTGGAAGGAAACGGTTATGAAACGTATAATTTCTCTGGCGGATTCCGATTCTATGATGCAGTGGTCAATGACCGTGCGCTGATTGAAAGGGCATATGCATGTGGTATGGATTATTAAAAAATAATCACGATATTTTTATAATTTTCTTATAGCATAAAAAGATCCCCCATTTATTAGAATGACTTTCATAATTCTGATAAATGGAGGATTCTTCTTTATATGTTACAGAAAAACAGTTTTATGACCTTTGGAGTGTTTCCAGTCTTTTTGGATCAAGGATTGTGATTTTGCCCCGGGAGAGTTTGACGAGACCCTCGCCTTGAAAGTATCGAAGCATTCGAGTGATAACTTCCCTGTGGGAACCAAGATGGTTGGCGATAGTTTCGTGAGTGATTTTCAATTCATTTGTTTCTTCGATAGAGGTCTCTTCTAAAAGAAATGAAGCAACACGCTTATCCAAACTCTTCCACATGATTTGTTCAATCAGCCACATGACATCAGAAAAACGAGTAGCCATTAACTCATTGGTATAGTTTGCGACAGGAGCAGATTCATTCATGATGCCCTTATAGATTTCAGCAGGGATGATCCAAAGATCAGTATCTTTTTCTGCCTCAATGGTTACTTCAAATTGAATGGATCGTATGATACATGAGGCAGATAAAAGACATATATCCATATCGAACAGACGGTAGAGTGTAATCTCTCGTCCTTCATCTGATAATATATAAGTTCGAAGCTGCCCGGATTTAACCAGTAATAATCCGGTACAATCCATGTTCCCGTTGTGAATGATTGTTCCTTTTTTCACATGCTGTGTGATCAAATTGTCTGAAATTAGTTTTTTCTGTGCTGTATTTAAGTCATTCCATAGTGGAAAATAATTTTCGAAGCTCATAATAGTTATCTCCTTTATGAACATAGTATACTTGCTTTTTTAAGATGCGTCAATCGAATAATTGACATATGCCCTTTATAGGACTATTATATAAGAAAAGCGAGAAAGGAGCAATTTCATGCCGAGACCAGTAAAATGCAGAAAAGTCTGCCATTTCCCAAATGTTTTAGAATTCCTTCCGGCAGATGATACTGAGAAAAAAATGCCCATTGTTCTGACGGTAGATGAGTACGAGACAATCCGTCTTTTGGACAAGAAAGGTTACAGTCAGGAGCAGTGTGCGGAATCTATGCAGATCGCAAGAACGACGGTCCAACGGATTTACGAGATTGCCAGAAAGAAAATAGCAGATGCTCTCATTGATGGACATCCGCTTAAAATTGAGGGTGGGGATTTCATAATCTGTGACGGTCAGAGCAGCGACTGTAGCTTTGGAGGATGTTACAATCATGAGATTTATCAAAAATATGCAGTAGAAAAAGGAGAAGGTATCATGAGAATAGCAGTAACATATGAAAATGGACAGATTTTCCAACACTTTGGACACACAGAGACATTTAAGATTTACGATGTAGAGGAAGGAAAAGTGCTACATTCAGAAGTAGTAGATACGAATGGAAGCGGACATGGTGCATTGGCAGGAGTTCTTAATGCATTAAATGCCGATGTTTTGATCTGCGGCGGAATCGGAGGAGGTGCTCAGACTGCGTTAGCGGCAGCGGGTATTAAGCTTTTTGGCGGAGTTTCAGGAGATGCGGATAAAGCAGTAGAAGCTTTTATCAATGATACGCTTGATTATAATTCGGATGTGAAGTGTTCTCACCATGAGCACAACCATGAGGAAGGACATACGTGTGGTGAGCATGGATGCGGAAGCCATAGCTGTCATTAAGAAGAAAAAAATACAACACGAAAGGATGCGTCAAGGTAATGCCAGAATTATCGTGATACATCCTTTTGTATTTGGAATGATTATTTTTCTTTCACTACTTGTCGAAAGTAATGGATGGAATGTACAATATTGTTAATGATCCAGAGATATTTATTTTGGAAACAGCTTAATCAATTTGGAGGTATAAAATGAAAGCACATAAATATTGGTCAATCGGAGCAATAGTTACAATGGTTGGAACTTTTTATACAGGATATAAAGGGTTAAAAGCAGCACACAAATACTTTGCATTTGGCTCTCTGATATGCTTGATTATGGCAGTCTATTCTGGTCATAAAATGATTTCTGGCAATAAGAGGACAAGAAAACAGATGGGAATGAAAGAAGTGGAGGAATAAAATATGTTAGAAGTAGGAAAAAAAGCACCGGACTTTGAATTGCCGGATCAGAATGGAGAAATGCATAAATTAAGCGATTATGCAGGAAAAAAAGTGATCCTATATTTTTATCCAAAGGATAATACACCAGGATGTACGAAGCAGGCATGTGGCTTTTCTGAGCGTTATCCACAGTTTAATGAGAAGGGAGCTGTTATTCTCGGAGTGAGCAAGGACTCTGTAGCGTCCCACAAGAGATTTGAAGAAAAATACGGACTGGCATTTACGCTATTAGCAGACCCGGATCGTAAAGTTATTGAAGCATATGATGTCTGGAAAGAAAAGAAAAATTATGGAAAAGTATCTATGGGTGTAGTAAGAACTACTTATCTTATTGATGAGCAGGGAATCATTATAAAGGCAAATGATAAAGTCAAGGCGGCAGATGATCCTGAAAATATGCTTAAGGAATTGGCATAATGAAGATTATTTTATCACCTGCAAAAAAGATGATAGTAGATACCGATAACTTAGCACCGGTTGGACTGCCTGTCTATATTGATAAGACAGCAGAAGTATTAAACTGGATGAAAAGCAAATCAAAAGAAGAACTGAAAGCTATCTGGAAATGTAATGACAAGATTGCAGAGCAGAACTTTAACAGATTGGAAAATATGAATCTTTATAACGGGCTTACTCCGGCTGTTTTAGCATATGAAGGGATTGCATTTCAATATATGGCACCATCTGTGTTTGAAATCCAGCAGTTTGAGTATTTGCAAAATCATTTAAGAATCTTGTCTGCGTTTTATGGCATTTTAAAACCAATGGATGGTGTGACTCCTTATCGTCTTGAAATGCAGGCAAAGGTTGGAATTGGAGATGCAAAAAATCTGTATGAGTACTGGGGAGAATTGTTATACCGCTCAGTAATCGATGACAGTAGGATTATCATTAATCTTGCATCAAAAGAATACTCAAAATGTATAGAAAAGTATCTGACACCACAGGACAGATATATTACGATTGTATTTTGTGAGTTATCCGGAGATAAATTGGTAACAAAAGGTACCTATGCCAAGATGGCTCGTGGTGAAATGGTCAGATTCATAGCGGAAAATAATATTGAAAATCTGGTGGAGATTCAGAAATTTGACAGACTCGGATACTCGTTTAGGTCTGATTTATCTTCAGATTCAGAATATGTATTTGAACGCAAAATAAAATAGTTATTCAGGTAAAAGATGTTCAGTTTGGCAGCTTTTATAATAATGAGAATTATTACTATTTTTATTGACAACAGGATGATAGTGGCATATAATCCTTATTAAGAATTATTCCCAATAAGGAGAATGAATGACAAGAAGGAGAAATACCATTCAAAAAGATCTCGTAAGAAATACCGTATACGAAATGAGAAGACACGTTACGGCAAATGAAGTGTATGAATTTATAAAAGAAGCATATCCATCAATTGGAAAAGGAACTGTATATAGAAATCTTGATATATTGGTAGAGGAAGGTGCATTAAGAAAGGTTGAAGTTCTGAATGGACCGAACCGATTTGATTTTACATTGAAAAATCATTACCATGTAAGATGTATAAAGTGCGGTGAAATTTTTGATGTGGATATGGATCAAATACCGGATTTGCTGGAAAGAATTCATAACACTCATGGAATTGAATTTGTGGATTACGATATTTCATTTAAAGGCATTTGCCCGAAATGCAGGGAGAAGGTAAAGGAGGAACAGCATGGATAGGAAAGCAATGTATAAGTTGAGTTATGGACTGTTTATATTGACCGCTAAAGAAGCAGAAAAAGATAACGGATGCATCATTAATACAGCCATTCAGGCAGCTTCGGAACCAAACCAGCTAAGTATCTGTGTAAATAAGTCAAATTATACGCATGATATGATTCAAAGAACCGGAAAATTTACTGTATCAGTCTTAAGTCAGAAGGCACAATTTGAATTGTTCAAACATTTTGGCTTCCAATCAGGAAGAGATACCAATAAGTTTGAAACATTTGAGCAGTGTGCCAGAGGCACGAATGGTATTTATTATATTACAGAAGGTACAAATGCATACATTTCTGTGACAGTTACTAAAACAGAGGACTTGGGTTCACATACGATGGTTATTGGTGAGATAACCGATATGGAAGTTTTAAGCAATGTTCCTTCAGTAACATATGATTATTATCAGAATAATATTAAGCCTAAGCCACAGGAGGTTGGAAAAACAGAGGATGGTCAGACAATATGGCGTTGCAGAATTTGCGGATATGAATATGTAGGCGAGGAATTACCGGATGACTTTATATGTCCTTTGTGCAAGCACCCGGCATCAGATTTTGAAAAAGTAGTAAAGAAAACGGAGGTAAAAGAGATGGCAGAAAACAAATATGCAGGAACACAGACAGAGAAGAATTTACAGGAGGCATTTGCAGGGGAATCACAGGCAAGAAATAAGTATACCTATTTTGCATCTGTAGCGAAAAAGGAAGGTTACGAGCAGATGTCAGCATTGTTTTTAAAGACTGCAGATAATGAGAAAGAACATGCAAAGATGTGGTTCAAGGAATTAGCAGGAATTGGTGATACAAAGGAAAACCTGGCGGTAGCGGCAGAAGGCGAAAATTATGAGTGGACAGATATGTATAATGGCTTTGCTAAAACAGCTGAGGAAGAAGGATTCCCTGAGCTTGCAGCAAAATTCAGGGCAGTAGGTGAGATTGAGAAGCACCATGAGGAAAGATATCGTGCACTTCTTAAGAATATTGAAACTGCACAAGTATTTGAAAAGAGCGAAGTTAAGGTATGGGAATGCCGTAACTGCGGACATATTGTGGTAGGAACTAAGGCACCTGAAGTATGTCCGGTATGTAATCATCCACAGAGCTATTTTGAAGTACATGAAGAGAATTATTAAGGAGATGAGATTATTACGAAGAAGAAAGTGATTAATTCAAAAAAAGCAGTAATGATAGGCTGTGGCTTTGTTGGTTCTGCATCGGTATTTGCTCTGATGCAGAGTGGCTTGTTTACAGAGATTGTCCTTATCGATGCAGATAAGAACAAGGCAGAAGGAGAAGCGATGGATATCAGTCATGGTATTCCATTTGCGAGTCCGATGAAAATATATGCCGGAGATTATGATGATGTGGCTGATGCTGCAATTGTTGTCATATCTGCCGGAGCGGGACAGAAACCGGGAGAGACAAGGCTTGATCTCGTAAATAAAAATGTAGCAATATTTAAGTCAATCATTCCTGAAATAGCAAAGAGAAATTTTGCAGGTATCATGCTTGTAGTTGCGAATCCGGTAGATATCCTGACTCAGGTAGCCATAAAGTTATCAGGACTTCCAGAAAACAGGGTTATTGGATCGGGTACTGTGTTAGATAGTGCCAGATTAAGATATAAGCTTGGTGAGCATTTATCTGTGGACAGCAGGAGTGTTCATGCATTTATAATAGGTGAGCATGGAGACAGCGAAGTTGTAGCATGGTCATCAGCCAATGTATCTGGTGTTCCATTAAGTGAAATGTGTGAAATGCGTGGACATTATAAGCACAAGGAAAACACGGCAGAAATAGCTACAGAAGTCAAGAACAGTGCTTATGAGATTATAAACAAAAAGCACGCTACATATTATGGAATTGCAATGTCTGTAAAAAGAATCTGCGAAGTGATTATGAGAGATGAAAAATCAATACTTCCTGTATCACACATGATTCATGGAGTATATGACATTGACGGAGTATCGTTAAGTATGCCAGCTATTGTAGGTGCAGATGGTATTGAGTCTGATATACCTATTAATTTAAGTGGCGAGGAAGCGTTAAAGCTTAAGGAATCTGCAGATTCATTGAAAAAGATTATGGAGACAATTGAATTATAAATTTTACACATGGAAGGAGAAAAAGTCATGGAAGTAAGGTATTATATTTGTAAGCATTGTGGAAACATTGTTGAAAAGGTAAAGGATAAGGGTGTACCTGTAATTTGTTGCGGAGAACCTATGCAGGAATTAAAAGCCGGAGTGACAGATGCTGCTGTCGAGAAGCATGTACCTGTATATACGATAGAAGGCAGTCATGTTCATGTCGTGGTCGGAGAGACAAAACATCCAATGCTTGAAGAGCATTTCATTGAGTGGATTACATTAAATACAAACCAGGGAATATATAGAAAACAGTTAAATCCAGGGCAGGAGCCGGCAGCAGATTTTTGTCTTTGCGATGGTGAACAGGTAGAAGAAGTATATGCATATTGTAACCTGCATGGATTATGGAAATGCTAAAAGCATTTATACATATTAAGGTTACAGAACAACACAATGATGAGGTAGAAGATCAAGATGAACAGATTATGGGAACTTTAAAATATCTCACATAGCGGTTAGTTAATCACATTCTGTATGTCGATGGTCAAATTCCAAAAGGCTGATATAGTAAGAAAGGCTGTTATTTTTTAGAGAGTAGCAGCTTTTTTTATTTTGAATATAAAATATGACACATACACTTGACAATATGCATACATGGATGAAATAGGACATTTCTTACTAAAACAGTATGTTTATGGTATACTAGCTAGTAGTAATGCAGTTTCAACCGATATTACATATTATTATAAACAACAGCGTTAGAGCATTTATGTGATTGAAACATAGATGCTCTTTTTTTGTGCCCGTTGGGCAATGGATATGAATGTAACTTTAGGACATTTTGTCCAGAAGTTCAGATAGAGGAAATCAAGGAGGAACACGAGATGTGCATTAAAATGTGTATCTTATGGGTGAGAGCACCCACAGACAGAAGCAGCAGGAAAATATATAACAGGAGGACAGAACAATGGTCGATGAATTGACGCAGGAGTTGTTCCAGACAGGAAAGGCGATTGTGACTGTCAGCGTAGATCTGATTACTGCCATTGCAGATGCGTGCAAGCGGTCTGAACAGCAGAATCCTGGTATGAGCGAGGAACAGAAGGAGACATTGCTCGGCAAGGTTGTCGATAAGGTAATGTCGAATTATAAGGAAACACATGGCTCATTAAAGGGACTTAACCGAGAGGGCAAGGATGTCACGCATATTGATGTGAATGATGAGAGAACAGCGGAGCTTTTGGAGAAAGCCTGTAAGAAAAGTCATATTCCGGTGGATATGAAAAAGGTAACGAGGGCAGATGGTTCCATCACGCATACTGCATTCTGTGAAGTGAAAAGCATAGACCAGATGGCAGCATTACTGAAGATGACTTCCGAACAGGTACTTGAGGAGCAGAAGGAAATGACCAAGACACTTGTGCTTTACGATGATAAGGGCAAGAAGGTTATGTCGGCTGACTTTGTAAATAATAGTGAGATAAATATGGACGATGTGGAAACACTGTCAAGATTCTCTCCATATTTTAGGTGCCGGCAAATGCAAAGCACCCGATATTATTTGATATATGCTGTGCGTCATAAATGTGACCAAAGTCAGCCCGAAACATTTACATTATACTAAATAAATTAGGAAAATGTGACAAAAAGTCATGTAAGTATTGCCTAAGTATTTTCCGGGATATTTTATAATAAATTTATGGGTGGCGGTCTGTTAATAATCACTTTGATATTTTATAATGTAAGCATTGGTTGTAATTTAGTTGATGGTGCAAAGTCAGTTTAAGTGGTCTGAAACTCAGCGGGAAAGGAGAATATAATTATGGAGATCAGAAAAGCGGCAGCAGAGGATTTTGATATTGTATTTGATTTTATAGAGAAATTATGGACATATAATACATATGACAGGGAAGAAATACGCAAAGTATATATGGACGTCATAAATGACGAACGCAGCTTTGCGTTTTTATTATGGGATGAAGGCGTTTGCAGGGGCATGTGCCATGGAGACTATTTCAATACATTCTGGATGTCGGGACTCACATGCTATGTGTCAAGCCTTATAACAAGAGAGAAGGACCGCGGAAATGGCTATGGTGTGGCACTCCTGGATCATGCAAAGGAGCTTGCAAAGCAGAGGGGGTGCAAGGCCGTCACCCTTGATTCCGGTCTTCCGCGGACAGGGGCACATGGCTTCTACGAACACTATGGATTTGAAAAGAGCTGTTATGGCTTTGAACTGATGATATAAATTATCTGAGGAGATTGGAAAGAAGACAAAATATGTGTACAGCGGCGACATATAAGACAAAGGATTCCTATTTTGGAAGAACGCTGGATTATGAATTCTCGTACGGCGATGAGATCACCGTGACTCCGAGAAATTATCCGTTTGAATTCAGATATATGGGCAGGACGGCACAGAACTTGCCAGATATCCGTTGCTGCAGGGGGAGAACATCAACTGGCAGAACTAAGTATCTGCTGCCCCGGGACCCGGGAAATACCAGGAAATAACTTGGCGTTTTTATCTGCATTTCTGCATTTTGCGAAAAATTTGTGCTGTTTTATGTAATGGTGGAGCCGGCAACTGCATGGTGTCAGTAGCCATCGCAGAGCCAGTAGTCTGGATGATGACAGTGGTTGCACAAACATAGAAAAGTAGATTATAATATCGGAAAAGGGCGTTGCCAGTGGCAATGTACGGAAGCCAGAGTTATATCTGTGATAAAGGAGAAAGGACGAGATATGGGCAAGTCAAAGGTTACAATAAAAGAGATTGCGGATAAGGCAGGGGTGTCCATAGCTACAGTTTCCCATGTTATCAACAGGACAAGGTATGTAAGCCCTGAGCTTGTGGATAAGATAGAGAAGATTATTGTAGAGACGGGATATCAGAATAAGATAGCAGATAAGGAGAGAAAACTGCTGGTTGGCCGAGAGTCTACGATCGTTGCAGTCATTCCGAACATTGAAAGTACGATATACAGAGATATGGTAGCTTATGTGGAGCAACTTGTCAGTGTACAGGGATATCAGTTCCTTGTGGCGATAACAGACAATGATTTTAAGGAGGAGACACAGGTGCTTGCCGGACTTCTGGTCAACAAGAAGGTTGCCGGTATCATACATGCGCCGGTGAGTGATGTGGCAACCAACTACACAAAGCTTATACAGTCAGGCGTTCCATTTGTCTGCGTGGAGAGAAATATACTTGGATCAGGGATAGACTCAGTTGAGTTCCGAGACAGGGAGGCTATATTTAAGGGCGCAGATTATCTGCTCGCGAGTGGACACAAGAATGTTTTGTTTTTCAGAGAGAGTACGGACAGTACCACCAGGGATGAGAGAACAAAAGGTTTCCTGAGTGCTCTGCAGAAATACAATATAAATACAAACGATGCGAATATAGTGGATGTGACACTGGAAAATGGCGAGGATGACTGTATGCTCGTCATCCAGAAGGCGCTCCGCAGATACAGGCCGACCGCAGTTCTTGCGGGGGGCAACAGAATAACGCTCTACCTCATGAAGACACTGAGAGATATGGGAATCGACTGTCCGGGAGAGATATCTGTGGTTGGGTTTGGTGATGAGAGCTGGTCAGAACTTACATATCCTCCGCTTACCATAATCAGAAGAGATGTGAAGGGGTTAAGCACCAAGGCAGTTGGAATGCTTTTTGAGAAGATCAACACAGGTGCGGTCATATCCCATGACTGCTATGCCGATGTGGAACTGGTTGTCAGGAAATCCACCAAGATGCTGGATAATGGACCATTTGGAGATAAGGCAGCTGCCCCTGATTCCGTGGTGCTGACGAAGGAGGAAAAACAGAGGCTGAAGGCAGGACATTTCAGAGTTGCCATATCATTCCATTACACAGGTACGTCATGGGCTGAGCTTCATGAGAAGGGTATCTGTGAGGAGCTTGAGCAGTTCGGGATAGATGTGGTGTCGGTTATGGATGCGCACTTTGACTCGGAACTGCAGAATGCGCAGCTTGATGGAATAAGACTTCAGAAGCCGGACGCAGTTATAGCTATTCCGGCGGATGACAGCCGTACCAGAGAGAAGTTTCAGGAACTTTCCAAAGTGTCAAAGCTGGTGTTCATAAGCAATGTTCCGGATGGCATGTCCAAGAACAGCTATGTGTCCTGTGTATCAGTAAATGAGTCGGAGAATGGAACGAACACGGGAAGAATGCTGGGGGAATACTGCAAGGAGAACAAGAAAAAAAAGGCAGGTTTCATTATTCATGGTGCGGCATTCTATGGAACAAGAGTCAGGGATAACGCCGCTGAGAGGATAATCAAGGACAGTTATCCTGATATTGACATAGTTACGATCAGGAGTTTTGGAGAGATATCCAATGCATATCAGGTAGCCCAGGACGTGATAACTGCCAATCCTGAAATTGAGGCAATGTATGTGAGCTGGGATCGCCCGGCACTTCTGGTTATAAAGGCACTCAAGGAGCTTGGCAGGGAGGATGTGGCGGTGTTCACCACGGACCTTGATCATGGAATTGCCAGGTGCATGGAGGAAGGAATCGTCAAGGGACTCAGCACGCAGAGACCATACGAGCAGGGAAGAGCGGCCGCGGCAGTTGTTGCCAAGTCCCTGGTAAGTGAAGAACAGCTTCCAAAGTATGTGGGAGTTCAGCCGTATCAGGTTGAGCCAAAACAGCTCAGGCTTGCATGGAAGGAAATCTTCCATGAGTCCATGCCGGACAGATTGAGGTGACATGACATCTTTAGTTAGTTCGTGCCGGACAGATTGAGGTGATATGACATCTTTAGTTAGTCTGTGTCGGACAGAGTTAGAAACTGTATCTTTTTATCTAAAAAAGAATCCGTTAGAGAGAAAATTGTATCTTTCTGGCGGATTTTTTGCGTTTATACACAAGAGACAAGGTGACAAGTAACGGGTGTCAATCATACACTACAAATCCCATAAGCATGACATCTGGTAAAATATTTACGTAAAAAACGACAAAAGTTATATCATCAAAACATGCAAGGGACGAAAAACAGTTTAAAATTTACGTAAATAAACAGGTTAAGAACAGTTTTTCGACAACGAGTTAGCAAAGAAAATACATGATAGTGGAGGTAAAAATTATGAGAAAATTTAAAAAATTATTAGCAGTTGGAGCATGCCTGTGCATGTCACTCAGTTTACTGGCAGGTTGTGGATCAGGAAACACTTCGGGCAACGGTTCATCTGATTCAGGTACAAAGCAGGAGAGCACAAAGTCATCTGACCTGTCATTTGCATTTTGTACAAACACACTCAACAATACATTCCAGAGTTCAATTGATGCCAAGCTCAAGGAGCTCTGCGATGCGAACGGAATATCATATACATGTCTTGATCCTGACTACGATCTGAACACACAGCTCAGCCAGTTATCAGACGTGGCAAATAGTGGATACGACGCAGTGTTCATCATCCCGGTTGATTCAGCAGGTATCACATCAGGTCTTGCAGAGATCAAGGATGCAGGAATCCCAATCTTCAATGTAGATACAGCAGTTATCGAGGATGACATAGAGAACTTCGTAACACAGTTCGTTGGAACAAATGCTTACATGGCAGGACAGCTTGTCGGTGAGCAGATGGCTAAGGATTATCCGGACGGAGCAGACATTGCGATCCTTGACTTCCCATCAAATGAGAGTTGTGTAGACCGTGTAAATGGTTTCCTTGACGGACTCGGTGATAACAAGGATAAGTTCAACATCGTAGCACAGCAGGATGGCGAGGCAGCACTTGATGCATCAATGAGCCTTGCAGAGGATATCATCACAGCAAACACAGATCTTCAGGCATTCTTCTGTATCAATGATCCTTCAGCACTTGGCGCAGCAGCAGCAGTTAAGGCAGCCAACAAGACAGGTCAGATTGGTGTATACAGTATCGATGCTTCACCAGATGGCAAGCAGGCACTCCTCGACGGCGAGTTCACAGCAGTTGCATGTCAGGTTCCTGTACAGATTGCTGAGTACGCATTCAACGCAGCACAGAAGTATGTGGGCGGAGATACAACGATCGACGAGAAGAAGGTATATCTTGACTCACACCTCGTACTTAAGGATGAGGCTGAGAAGACAGTTAACGATTGGCAGTAACAGCACGGGGCTGCCCCCGGCTGGACATACATGACACAACGTAGGTGTATATAACACGGGAGAGACCGGGGATCTTAGATCTCCGGCCGAGATCCCGAAAAAGCAGGATAACAAAAGATTTATTTTAGAAACTTGGAGGTTTAATATGGGACAGACAGTTCTGGAAATGATAGGGATAAAGAAAAGCTTCTCCGGAATATATGCTTTAAGTGGCATCGACTTTTCCCTTGAGCTGGGAGAGGTACATGCACTGCTCGGTGAGAATGGTGCAGGAAAGTCCACACTGATCAAGGTCCTCGGCGGAATTTACCAGCCCGACAGCGGAATCATCAAGGTAAATGGCAAGGAGGTCAAGATCAACGGAGTTCCGGCTGCCAGAGAAAATGGTATAGGAATAATACATCAGGAAATCGTACTTGTTCCATATCTTTCGGTGGCACAGAATTTGTTTCTCGGCAGAGAGATAAGGACAAAGCTTGGAACGCTGGACTTTGCAGAGATGAACAGAAGAGCAGAGGAGATGATATCGTCCCTCGGTGTGAATATAAAAGCAGACACGATAGTAGAGAATCTGACCATCGCACAGCAGCAGATGGTGGAGATCGTCAAGGCGGTCTCATTCAACGGTAAGATCATAGTTATGGATGAGCCTACCTCATCACTCTCAAATGAAGAGGTGGAGCAGTTATTTGAGATCATTGAGAATCTCAGAAAGAAACAGGTAAGTATAATCTACATCTCCCACAGAATGGAGGAGCTCTTCAGGATATCTGACAGAGTTACCGTCATCAGGGATGGTGCATACGTAGGAACAAAAAAGACATCTGAGACCAACCCGAATGAGCTGGTTGCGATGATGGTAGGAAGAGATCTGGAGAGCTTCTATGCCAGGGATTACTGTGACATGGACAAGGCAGAGGTTGCTCTGGAGGTAAAGAACCTTTCACAGACAGGTGTCTTTGAAGATATAAGTTTTTCGGTACACAAGGGTGAGATCCTGGGATTCTCAGGTCTGGTCGGTGCCGGACGAAGCGAGATCATGGAGGCGGTATTTGGTGCCACACAGCCTACATCAGGCGAGGTGATACTCGGCGGAAAGCTGGTACACTTCAAGAATCCGATGCAGGCGATCAAGTCAGGCGTAGCCCTGGTTCCTGAGGACAGAAAGAAGCAGGGACTGGTGCTCGGCAACAGCGTGGCGTTCAACCTAACACTCTCATCCCTCAGATTCTATATGAATGGAATCGCCATAAGCGAGAAAAAGCGCGGTGAGGTCATAGACCATTATTCAAAGCGGTTGCGGATCAAGGCGGCGTCACCTGAGATCGAGGCGGGCAGCCTGTCAGGTGGAAATCAGCAGAAGGTAGTTCTGGGCAAATGGCTTGCAACCAAGCCGGATGTGCTCATTCTGGATGAGCCGACCAGAGGCGTTGATGTAAATGCAAAATTTGAAATATACACAGTAATCAATGAACTGGCAAAGGAAGGCATAGCGATAATCATGGTATCCAGTGAGCTTCCTGAGATCATCAACATGTGCGACAACGTATGTGTGGTCAGAGCCGGAAAACTCGTGAAGAAGCTGTCAAAGGACGAGCTCTCACAGGAAGAGATAATGAAATACGCTGCAGGAGGTATCGAATAATATGGGCGAGACAAAGAAGAATTCAAAAGCAACTTCTATATTAAAAAACAATCCCCTGACATCCATAGTCAAGGGCAACATAGGAATCATAGTGGTTCTGATAATCATGTGTGTGGCCGTAGCACTTGCCACAGACAAGTTTTTAACGACCAACAACATCATATCAGTGCTTAGACAGATATCGATCAACACATACATAGCACTTGGAATGACACTCATAATCATACTTGGTCACATTGACCTGTCAGTTGGATCGATAGTAGCTATGTCGGGAACTCTAACCGTAGGTTTTATAGTTAATCAGGGACTTCCTCTCGGCGTAGCAATAGCAGCAGGCCTTCTGGTCGGCACAGCGGCTGGCTTTGTAAGTGGTTTCATAGTAGCCAATTTCAAGGTGCCTGCATTCATCATCACAATGGCCATGATGAATATAGCAAGTGGTATAGCTTATGTCTACACAGGTGGACAGTCAACACGTATCACAAACAAGCTCTTTATCGAGATCGGTACAGGATATCTGTTCAATGTGATTCCACTTCCGGTAGTGTACATGGTAGTGCTCATCATACTGTTCAGCTTCATCCTCAGTAAGACAAAGTTCGGAACATACGTATACGCGATAGGTGGTAACCGCGAGGCCGCAAGACTTTCAGGTGTACCTATCAAGAAGATAGAGATCATAGTGTTTACAATATCAGGACTTCTCTCAGCATTCGCAGGACTTGTACTCTGTTCAAGAATGTACTCAGGCCAGCCTTCAGTTGGAAGCGGATACGAGCTTGATGCCATCGCAGCCTGTGTACTTGGCGGAACCTCTATGACAGGTGGTAAAGGAAGAATCAGTGGAACAGTATTTGGTGCCATGGTCATCGGAATCATCTCAAATGGTCTTAACCTTATCGGAGTGTCATCATACTGGCAGCTCATCATCAAGGGTCTCATCATCGCATGTGCGGTACTCCTTGATGGACAGAAGGGCAAGCTTGAGCTCCTCAAAAAGAAGAAACTTGCAGCAAACTAGTAGAAAGAGAGGACTGATAATATGGAGATTTTTAGAAAGATGTCCTTCGCGGATTCCACGGGAGATGCAATACCTTTCTACCACGAGGGCAAATATCATATATTCTCACTGACTTCCCCTCCGGGAACAACAGTGTACCCGGCAAGACTCAGAACAACATGGAGCCACAGTGTATCAGATGATCTGGTGCACTGGGAGGAACTTCCTACAGCGCTCTATCCGGGCGAGGGCGACGAGCCGGATGCATCAGGAGTATGGACTGGATCAGTCATATACGGCGAGGGCAAATACCATGCATTCTATACAGGCTACTGCCTCACCGCAGAGTATCAGCAGACCATATGCCACGCTACAAGCGACGATGGAATCACATGGGTGAAGGATGCAGCCAATCCGGTCATCACACCTATGATAGAGCTTTACGAGAAGCTTGACTGGAGAGATCCATATGTATTCTACAATGAGGAGGACAAATGTTACTGGATCCTCATATCAGCGAGAAGGTTGGATATGCCGATAACCAGAAGAGGATGTATAGTTCTCTACAGATCAAAGGATCTGGTCAACTGGGAATATTACGGACCGATATATTCACCGGGACACACCAACTGTCCTGAATGCCCTGAGATGTACAAGATGGGAGACAATTGGTATCTCTCATACTCAAGATTCTCAGAATATGTAAATACAATATACAGAGTTGCAAAGTCACCATTTGGCCCATGGAGAAAGCCAAAGAAGGATGGCATAGGCGGAAGAAGATTCTACGCAGCCAAGTCCATGCAGGATGATGACGGCAGACGCTTCTACTTCGGTTGGGCTCACGACAGAGCAGACAGAAGCGACAGAGGTGAATGGTACTGGGGCGGAACCTTCTGCGTGCCGCACGAGGTAGTTGCCACAGCGGATGGAGGACTTGACGTAAAGCTTCCAAAGGAATATGAGCATGTATTTGAGAAGCCTGTGGCATGGGATTACATCCCTGTACTTGGAAATGCAGAGCTTCACGGAGACAGACTGGTTGAGATGGATTCAGTAAGCACATGCACATACGGATTCCTTGGACACAACGAGGAGAGCTACATGCTGAAGTGCAAGATCATGCCTAGAGAGGTGTATGACCATTTCGGTATACTGCTCAAGTCAGACAAGGAAGCAAGCGGATGCCTTCTCCTTGAGTTCGATGTGGCCATGCAGAGAGTGTCATTGGTAAATCTTCCTATGGGAGTTGACCCGTTCTGGGTTCAGTCCTGTCAGGCTGTGCCTCCTGCAACGGAGCCGGGCCCTGATGGAGTCAGAGTGTGCGAGAAGACATTTGACATAACAGAGGGCAGCGAGATAGATGTGAAGATCATCGTTGACCATGATATGGTGGAGGTATTTGTCGGAGAACAGGTGGCATTTACATACAGGATATATGCAAAGCCTGAGTTTGAGACAGGACTTCTGGCACAGGATGCAAGAGTAGAATTCTATGACATAGAGATCACAGGAAAGTAAAATTCACAAGGAGGATCCAACATGGAAAAGAAATATGATGTTGTGGCTCTTGGTGAATTCCTGATAGACTTTACCCCTGCCGGAAGCAGTGATTCCGGGATGAAGCTCTTCGAGCAGAATCCCGGAGGCGCTCCGGTAAATATGCTCACGGCAGTCAGCAAGGCCGGACTTAAGACCGCGTTTATAGGAAAGGTCGGGGATGACATGCATGGCAATTTCCTTATTGAGACGGCAAAGCAGGCAGGAATAGATACCAGAGGTATAGTTGTCGATGACACGGTATTTACCACTTTGGCATTTGTCACTCTGGATGAGAACGGAGAGCGTGAATTCTCATTTGCCAGAAAGCCGGGAGCGGACACAATGCTCTGTTACAAGGAAGTGGATGCCGACCTGCTAAGAGACACAAAGGTGTTCCATATAGGTTCGCTGTCTCTCACGGATGAACCGGCCAGAACCACCACATTCCAGGCGGTGAGAGAGGCGAGAAAATACGGAGCGGTGATATCCTATGATCCAAATTACAGAGAGCCGCTGTGGGACAACAGAGAAAATGCGATGGAGAGAATGAAGAGTATTCTCCCGCTTGTAGATATAATGAAGCTTTCGGATGAGGAGACGGCACTCCTCACACCATTTGAAGATCCGAAGGAGGCTGCGGAGTATCTCCTTGGAACAGGCGTCAGACTTGTTGCGGTCACCCTGGGAAGTGAGGGTGTGCTGATATGCAGCAGGGATGGCAGCAGAAAAGTTCCTGGATTTGTCAGCCATGTGGTCGACACAACCGGAGCTGGAGATTCGTTCTGGGGGGCATTTGTATCGCAGCTTATAAGGGCGGACAAGAGCCTGGAGGAATTCAGTATAGACGAGCTTGAAGAATTTGCAAGATATGGAAATGCGGTGGCGAGCCTGTGTGTCGAGAAGCGCGGAGGACTCAGATCGATTCCTGAAGAGAGCGAGACATTTGAGAGACTCGCAGTAAAGTAAGTGTACTACAATTTTTCACATAAAATTTTCCCTTAACCCTGAAGACCGGAGAGTTTCCGGTCTTCTTTTTTGTACAATCTAACATTTGGACAGTGTAATCATTCAAAAGTGCATTGACTCATAATTCCATTTCCTATAATATGTGGCTGGTGAACAAAAAAATAATCATATATACCACATATTATTAGGAAGAAGAGATGATAAATTGGGAGGAGAGAAACAGAGCGAAAATACCAGGATCATATAAGGAGTGGCTTAGATTTTCAGGAAAATGTCGTATAGCAGGTAATACAGCAACATTTTGGGGACCGAATGAATTCCATTCTGAATATGTACCAGAAGGATTGGTTATAATTGGGGAAATTAATGGTGATGGAGAAGTGGTGTGCTTTTCAAAGAATGAAGGCGGTTTTGTACGGGTATTTGAAGGGAAAACAACAGAGATTAATGATTTTGCGTGTGTTCTTAAGGAAATAATAAAATTAATGGATGATAAACCTATCTTATCTCAAGAAAGATATTTAGAAATATTGCAGAAAATCAAAGAAAAAAGGATAGGGAGAAAAATAAATAAGCAAGCAGGAACGCAGCAGTAAATGGGTCCCATTTGTGATATAGGCGGAATGCAATAATAAAATGTGATTTTAATAATTATATACGCTCATAAAATGTGAAAAAGAAGTTAGTAAAAGCTATAATTATGTGATATAGTATTCTGTGAGGAGGTAGAAGTATGTATTTTAAGAGAAAAATAGATGACTTTTTATTGAATTGGAAAGAAGATATATCGCATAAACCATTAATCATAAAAGGTGCAAGACAGATTGGAAAAACAGAGTCTATATTACATTTTGCAGGTAATGTCTATGCAAATGTTGTATATATAAATTTTGTGTTGGATAAAAGATTTCGTGCAATTGTAAGTGATGGCTATGATGTAGACACGGTAATAAAGAATATTTCTTTGGTTGATCCAAATTTGAAATTTGTTCCTGGGGAGACAGTTATAATTTTTGATGAAATACAGGAATATCCGGATGTAGCCACATGTTTGAAATCATTTAATATAGACAGAAGGTTTGATATTATTTGCAGTGGTTCTATGCTTGGGATTAATTATAAAAAGATTCATAGTAATAGCGTTGGAAACAAAACAGATTATGAAATGTATTCTATGGACTTTGAAGAATTTTTGTGGGCAAAAGGATATACGCAGAAACACATTGGTGACATTTTAAGGCATATGACTGAACTCAAACCATTTAACGAAACGGAGTTAAATGTGTATAAGGCGTTGTTTCTGGATTACTGTGTATTAGGTGGAATGCCGGATGTAATCAGAGGGTATATAGAAACAGGTACATTTTCCGGATCGACTGCTGTGCAAGAACAGATCAGGCTTGATTATGAGGAGGATGTTCGTAAATATGCAGAAGGGCTGGATCAGGCAAAAATCATAAGTGTATATAGAAGTGTGCCCTCTCAGTTAGCGAAAGAAAATAAGAAGTTTCAGTTTAATAAAATAGATAAAAATGCCAGATCAAGGGAATATACCGGTTGCATTGAATGGTTAATTGATGCAGGAGTTATTATAGAGTGTCAGTGCCTTGGGTATCCTGAGCTGCCACTTAAAGGAAATGTAGATGAAGGAAAATTTAAGTTGTATTATCCGGATACGGGATTACTGATTTCTGCACTTGATGAAGAAGCGCAGGAGGATTTACGTGTAAATAAGAACCTTGGTGTTTATAAGGGCGCGTTATATGAAAATTTTGTAGCTGAAGCCTTTATTAAACAGAAATTGGGGTTATTTTACTATAAAAAAGAAAACTCAACTTTAGAGGAAGATTTTTTTGTCAGATCAAAAAGTGAGTTGCTGCCGGTAGAAGTTAAATCAAACAACGCCAGATCAAAATCTTTGTCTTCACTGATAAAAAATGAAAATTACAGTGATATAAAAAACGGAATTAAGTTTGGTGATTTTAATGTTGGATATGTAAACAATATATATACGTTTCCGTATTTCTGTGCATTTATGATTAAGGCATTTGTAAAAAAATTGGATTAAAAATATAGTGTAATCTTTATGAAATTTCATTAGGCTTATTTGATTTTGCGAATAAGGCTTTTCTTAAGTGGGTGAAGGCTGATAAGGATGATTTAGATGGAGAAATAATAATGCAGATATTTGTTGATGCAGATGCGTGTCCGGTAGTGGACATTGTTGAGACGATCGCAGAAAAATATAATATACCAACTACACTTTTGTGTGACACGAACCATGTGCTGTATTCTGATTACAGTGAAGTTATAGTGGTTGGTGCCGGTGCGGATGCAGTAGATTATAAGCTGATCAGCATATGCCATAAAGGGGATATCGTAGTGTCACAGGATTATGGCGTTGCTGCCATGGCACTTGGTAAAGGGGCATATGCCATTCATCAATCCGGTAAGTGGTATACAAATGAAAATATTGACCAGATGCTGATGGAACGGCATCTTAACAAGAAAGCAAGGCGAAGTTCTCATAAGCATCATATGAAAGGACCGAGAAAACGTACAGAAGATGATGATTTACGTTTTGCTCAATCCTTTGAAAAACTCATACGGATGGCAAAGGCAAATGAAGGCAGTTCGAAGGAAAATGATGAACAAAGAAAATAGTTGCATGGCTATCTCTATATTGTACATTTGTTTGTAAAATGGAAAAATGAAGCTGAGAATGATGGCTGGTTGCTGATCATAGCGTGATGTGATCATATATGAGCTTTTTGGACGGACAGAGTAAGAAGTATCAGGTTTCTACCAGTGGCAGTAATACTCTGACGGTGAAGATCTCGTCTTTTGCAAAGAACTGGAACTGTCCATGATAGGAGTCCGCGATCGCAGCAATATTCTTAGTTCCGAAACCATGTCCTGTCTGCGTGGAGACAGGCAATCCATTTTCAAAAGCAACCGTTCCGATAAACGAATTGCTGATCTGGATCAGAAGCGTCTGATTCCGTTCGGCGAGCTGAACCTGTATGAATTTTTCCTCTGTTTCGATCGATGCATGGAGCGCATTTTCCAGAGCATTTGACAGAATCGCACATAGCTTTGTGTCGGACAGAGGAAGTTCCGCAGGGATAGAAGCCTGAACTAGCAGGGAGATGCCCTCTGATTCCGCTTTAGTATCATAGGCGGACAGAAGCAGATTGATCAGCTCGTTTGAACAGAAGCGTTTTGGAGTGATCGCATCTAAGTCGGATTGGGCGGTTTGTATGTATTCCTGAATCTTATCCAGATTCCCAGTTCCTGCAAGTGCCTGCAAATAAGTAAAATGATGGTGCATATCATGACGGTAGGAGGCTGCCTGTGTCTGCATGGTGCGCATATGATTCAGATCAATGGCAGCATGTGTAAGCTGCATATGAAGAGATTCTGCCAGGCGTTCTGCCTGTTCCTGTTCTTCCAGTTTATGATAATAATAAAAGATAAAAACAAAATAGAAAATGCAGCAAATGGACGGCATAAACTGAACTACAAATTCGTTGCTGGTATAAAGCATATCGGTATAAATCGTAGAGGCATAATCGAAAAGATAGTAGCAGAGAGGAAGGATGCCAAGAATATAGACGGATTTATTTGCTTTTGGCATAAAATGCTGCGCCAGATTTGATTCATAGTGGTATAGGAAATAAAAGGTTACAAAGGCACATCCTACATAAACGATCGTATAGATGATCTTATTGTCAGAAAATAAGCGAACCGCTAGTCCGCACCAGAGAGGGATCTGACAGCACATATAGGCAGTCAAGACACTGACGATCGAAGTGATCCATGAGCATTTGTATATCAGCCAGAGAAAAAGCACCAACGGAAGATGTACAACGACCGGATACAGCCCTCGGGAAATCTCCTGTCCGAAGACGGCGAAAGAAATGATCTGAAGTATTCCGTCGAGGGCACAGAAAACAGACAGAGTGAGTATGTTTTTCCGGTTAAAAGGAACACCGGTAAAACATATGCTTGCTACTGTACCAAAGAGGAATACGGTAATAAAATAAATACTGTCGCAGAGAAAACTCATATCATTGTCTCCTTATTTCCCAAAAGAGTTTGTATAGGCAAAATTTAAAAACTGTTCCGAAATCTTCGTGTAGTTATTTCTGGAAAGCGGAATCTTCTGACCGTCTGTCAGGATGATATCGCTTTTCGTAACATATTGAATGTAATTCATATTTACCGCATAAGAACGGTGTGGATATGTAAAGTCCGGATAGGCTTTCAGAATATCCTGAAATTCCGTAAAGGTCATTACGGCAGAGACCATGGTCTGATCTGCCAGATGTAAGGTGATGGTTCTGTGTGTGACCTCACCATAGACCAGAGAGGATACCCGGATCCGGCTGTACTGCTTCGCTGTTGTATAAATGATGAAGCTTGCGGTATCTTTCTCATCCAGTTCGGCAAGAATGGAATCTATGGAGGCAAAAAATTTTTCTTCGGTTACCGGTTTTAACAGATAGTTCTGAGCTTTTACTTCGTAGCTGTCTACCGCATATTCCGGAGAACTTGTCAGGAAGATGATCTCGGTATCTGTTCCGGAAGCTCTGATATTTCTCGCAATCTCAATTCCGTTTTCTCCGGGCATTAAAATGTCCAGGATCGTAATATCAAATTGTTTTCCTTGATCGATGGCATCCAGTAATGAGAAGCCATTTTGAAATATATGAATCTGAAGCGGTGTGGCATGAAGCTCCTGATATCGTTTGAAAAGCGCTGCCAGTATCTGCCGCTCCTGTTTACTGTCGTCACAAATCGCTATATGTATCAAAAAATCTACTCCTTATCATGGCTTAACAAATATATGATAAGCCGGTCGTTGATCGTCATTTGTACAGGCGTACTCATTGACCTGGGTTCATTATAGCATAGTTCTGATCAAATCGACGGACATTTCATGCACATATAGTGACATTTCATGTAGCGGATGCAAAAAAATGAAATCTGTTGTAGAATGCGGAGCTGCTTCATGATAGACTGAAAATATCAAGAGAATTCAGATCAATGGAGGATTAATAATGGGAAAAGTACGATTCAATGATAATACAGAAATAGTTGCAGCTGTAAAAGAAGGACTAAAAAGGAAGGATGGATATTGTCCGTGCAGGCTTGAAAAGATACCGGAGAATAAATGTATCTGTAAAGAATTTCGGGATCAGATCAATGATCCGGAGTTTGAGGGATACTGCCATTGTCAGTTATATTACAAAGAAAAGTAAAATAATATATGAATTATTATCAGAACATATAGACTGGTTCGTCAAAATAAACATAAAAATATTAATAAATCCAAAAAAATTGCTAATAAATCCAAAAATATTCTATTCTTTCTTCCTGCTTGTCACATTATAATGAATTTAGTCAATGAGACAGAGCGAAAAATAAACAAAATGTACAAACAGGAGGAATGAAATATGAGAAAGAAAAAAATTATAGCTGTCGTTGCAGCAGCAACACTTGCATTATCAATGGTAGGATGTGGATCAGGCGGATCAGGCGGAAGCAGCTCAAGCGGAGTTGCAAATAAGGATAAGCCACTTTGCTGGTTCAACCGTCAGCCATCCAACAGCTCAACAGGAGAACTTGATAAGGAAGCATTAAGCTTCAACAAAGATACTTATTATGTAGGCTTCGATGCTAATCAGGGTGCTGAACTTCAGGGTCAGATGGTACTTGATTATATCAAAGCAAATGCAGCAACAATCGACCGTAACGGTGATGGCGTTATCGGATACGTTTTAGCAATCGGTGATATCGGACACAATGACTCAATCGCTCGTACTCGTGGTGTTCGTTCAGCACTTGGCACAGGAGTTGATGCAAATGGTGCAGTTGATTCAACACCTGCAGGTACAAACGTAGACGGATCAGCAAAAGTTGTTCAGGATGCAAAGCTTGATGTAGATGGTAAGACATATACAATCCGTGAGCTTGCTTCACAGGAAATGAAGAACTCAGCAGGTGCTACATGGGATGCAGCAACAGCAGGAAACGCTATCGGAACATGGACAGCTTCATTCGGTGATCAGATTGATGTAGTTGTTTCAAATAACGATGGTATGGGAATGTCAATGTTCAATGCATGGGCAAAGGATAACAAGGTTCCTACATTTGGATACGATGCTAACAGCGATGCAGTAGCAGCTATTGCAGAAGGTTACGGCGGAACAATTTCACAGCATGCAGATGTTCAGGCTTACTTAACACTCAGAGTTCTTCGTAACGCACTTGATGGTGTAGACGTTGATACAGGTATTGGCACAGCAGATGAAGCTGGTAACTGCTTAACAGAAGGTGAAGATTACAGATACAGCGAAGAAGAAAGATCATACTACGCATTAAACGTAGCAGTAACTGCTGAAAACTATCAGGATTTCACAGATTCAACAAAGGTTTATGACAAGGTTTCAAAACAGCTTGATTCAAGCAAGAGCCCAACAAAGAAAGTATGGCTTGATATCTACAACGCTTCAGATAACTTCTTAAGCTCAACATACCAGCCACTTCTTGAGAATTACGATGATCTGCTCAACCTGAAAGTAGATTACATCGGTGGTGATGGTCAGACAGAGTCTAACATTACAAACCGTCTTGGTAACCCGGGCGAATATGACGCATTTGCGATCAACATGGTTAAGACAGATAATGCAGCATCATACACAACACTTCTTAACAAATAAGATAACGGATCGGCAGGCAATAATGATTTAACTCAGAGGGGTGTCAGATACAAGATTTGATACCCTTCTTTTACTAAGAAAGGGAAGTAGAGATATGGCAGAAGATAAGAATAAATACATCTTATCGATTCAGGGCATGAGCAAGTCATTCGGTAGAAACAAGGTTCTGGATCACATCAACCTGAATGTGAAACCGGGCTCGATCATGGGTCTTATGGGTGAGAACGGTGCCGGAAAATCGACAATGATGAAATGTCTCTTCGGAACCTATCAGAAGGACGAAGGAACTATAATATTAGATGGTAAAGAAGTAAACTTCTCAGGTCCAAAGGATGCCCTTGAAAACGGAGTTGCAATGGTTCATCAGGAGCTTAACCAGTGTCTTGAAAGAAGCGTTGTGGACAACCTGTTCCTGGGACGTTACCCAAAGAATTCCCTCGGTGTGATCGATGAGGGAAGAATGAAAAAAGAAGCTTCAGATCTGTTCAGAAAGCTCGGTATTACCGTAAATCTGACACAGCCGATGAAGAAAATGTCAGTATCACAGCGTCAGATGTGTGAGATCGCAAAGGCTATTTCTTACAACTCAAAAGTAATTGTACTTGATGAGCCTACATCCTCACTGACAGCACCTGAGGTTGCAAAGCTGTTCAAGATGATGAGACAGTTAAAAGAGCAGGGAATTTCCCTGATTTATATATCACATAAAATGGATGAGATCTTCGAGATCTGTGACCAGATATCCGTTCTTCGAGATGGTAGTCTGGTAATGACAAAAGACAGTAAGGACACAAACATGAACGAACTGATCTCCGCAATGGTTGGTCGTTCTCTTGACAATAGATTTCCACCTGTAGACAATGAGCCCGGTGAGACAGTTCTCTCCGTACAGAACCTGTCAACAAAGTATGCACCAAAGCTCCAGAACATCACATTTGATGTTAAGAAGGGTGAGATTTTCGGACTGTATGGTCTGGTAGGTGCAGGTCGTACAGAGCTCCTTGAAACCATATTTGGTATGCGTACAAGAGCAGCAGGAAATGTACTTTATAACGGCAAGATGATGAACTTCTCATCACCAAAGGATGCCATGGATCATGGTTTTGCCCTGATCACAGAGGAAAGAAAAGCAAACGGACTTTTCCTGAAAGCAGATATCACATTTAATACAACAATTGCAAATATGAACCATTATAAGAGCGGAATCGCGCTTAGCCATGACGATATGGTTCGTGCAACCGCAGAGGAGATCAAGGTCATGCATACAAAATGTATGGGACCGGATGATATGATCGCAAACCTCTCCGGTGGTAACCAGCAGAAGGTTATCTTCGGTAAATGGTTGGAGCGTTCGCCTAACGTATTTATGATGGATGATCCTACAAGAGGTATCGATGTAGGTGCCAAGTACGAGATCTATGAACTGATCATCAACATGGCAAAGCAGGGTAAAACGATCATCGTTGTATCCTCAGAGATGCCTGAGATTCTTGGTATCACAAACCGTATCGGTGTTATGTCGAACGGTCATCTTGCAGGAATCGTAAATACAAAAGAGACCAACCAGGAAGAATTATTAAGACTTAGTGCGAAATATTTGTAATAGAGAGGAGTTTTGGTTATGGCAGATAAAAGTAAGATCCTTTCGGCCGATGCAGAAGCAGCGCTTTTGAAGCCGATTGATGAATATGTAGGAAAAATACAGTCACAGATCGATGCACTCCGTGTAGACGGATCTGACAAGGTTCAGAGCTATAAGAACCAGATCGCAATTGCGAAGGAAGACAAGAACTTATCAAAGGATGAGAGAGCAAAAGCAGTTGCAGCAGCAAAGACTGGACTTGAAAAGGCAAAGAGCGTGGAAGCAGCAAACAAGGATAAGGTATCCAAGTTGATCGCAGAAGCAGAAAAGTACCTTTCAGAGAATTATAACAGCAAATATTATGATAAAGTAGTTGCAAGCTGCGAGGCAGAAAAAGCAGCAGAAAACGAAGCTTATGAGAAGGTTCGTGCAACGATCAAGACAGAACACGAACAGACACTTGCCAAGCTGTCCGCTGCAGACGAGATCAAAGATGAAAAATATGTATATAAGAACAGATTATTTGATGCACAGATGTCTCATGAATCCAGATTACAGGAGATCAAAGACAAAAAGCATGATGCATTTGCACATAAGTTCCATCTGATCGACCTCTTACGGATGTCCAAATACACATTTGGTCAGAAGCAGGCTCAGAAGATCGAGAATTACAAATACACATTTAATACATCCCAGTTCCTTTATAAGAACGGTCTGTATATCGTAATCATCCTGATCTTCATTGCACTTTGTATTATCACACCAATCGTTAAGAATACACAGTTATTAACCGTTACCAATATCCTGAATATCTTACAGCAGGCATCTCCTCGAATGTTCCTTGCACTCGGTGTTGCCGGTCTGATCTTACTTACAGGTACTGACCTTTCCATCGGACGTATGGTAGGTATGGGTATGGTTACAGCAACTATCATCATGCATAACGGCCCTAACACAGGTGGCGTATTCGGACATATCTTTGATTTCTCAAATATTTCGGCCGCTCCTAGAGCAATTCTTGCACTGGTAGCCTGTATAATTCTTACAACAGTATTTGCAAGTATCGCAGGTTTCTTCATGGCGAAGTACAAGATGCATCCATTCATCTCAACCATGGCGAACATGTTGATTATCTTTGGTTTAGTAACATACGCAACAAAGGGTGTATCATTCGGTGCGATTGATTCTTCAATCCCTAGCATGTTCATCCCTACATTTGGCAGCTTCCCATCGATTATTCTTTGGGCGATCGTAGCAATCATTGTTGTATGGTTCATCTGGAACAAGACAACATTTGGTAAGAATCTGTACGCTGTAGGTGGAAACCCGGAAGCAGCAGCAGTTTCAGGTATCTCAGTATTCAAAGTAACACTTGGCGCATTCATCCTTGCAGGTATCCTTTACGGATTCGGTTCATGGCTTGAATGTAACAGAATGGTAGGTTCCGGTAGTGCCGCTTATGGACAGGGCTGGGATATGGATGCCATTGCAGCCTGTGTAGTTGGTGGTGTATCATTTACAGGTGGTATCGGTAAGATCTCCGGTGTTGTAACTGGTGTACTTATCTTCACATCACTAACATACTCACTGACAATCCTTGGTATTGATACAAACCTTCAGTTCATTTTCGAAGGTATCATCATCCTTGCGGCTGTAACTCTTGACTGTCTCAAGTATGTACAGAAGAAGTAAGGAAATGTAATAATCGCTCACAAAAAAATGATATAAATCAAAAGCCGCTCCGTTCGTCTTTGATGTGCTTTCTGTCAGGCTGACAGATGCAAGCTCCAGACTGAACGGAGCGGCTTTTAAAATATCAGGAGTACGCTGTTATTTTATTTGGATATATATAGTAAAACGGGATTTTGGGGTTCATTCTGAACGTAGATTTGTTATAATAAGGAACAGATAGAAAGAATAGAAGAGGAATGAGATATGGATAATTATAAAGTGGTACTCGTCGATGACGAGGTGGAAGTAATCGATGCGATCGAACAGAGAATTCATTGGGATATATTAGGATTTGAAGTTGTTGGAAGTGCGACAAACGGTGTGAAAGCACTGGAGCTCGTGGAGAAGCAGCAGCCGGATGTCGTGATAACCGATATCAAGATGCCATATATGGATGGACTGGAGCTTGCCAGGAGATTGAATAAAGAATATCAGAATATCCATATCATCATTTTTACAGGATTTGATGAGTTTGAATATGCGAAGGAAGCTGTTCATCTGGAAGTAGAGGAATACATGCTGAAGCCAATCAATGCTCTGGAGCTTACGGAATGTATGAAACGATTGAAAAAGACTCTGGATAAGGAGAGAGAAGAGCGTCTGAATGTAACAAAGCTTGAGAATTATCTGAAGGATTCCCTTCCGGTGCTTCAGACGAATCTGTTTGTTTCGTTGATCGAGGGTCGTGTAAATGAAGAATATTGCGAGAAGTTTTTGAATGCGTATCAGATTGATATGAAAGGACCGTATTATTGCTGCGCGATCTTTCATACCTCGGAGCATCATGTTCCGGATGGTATGAATCCATTGCTGCTTGCCATGTCAGTCGAGCATGAGATCAAGGATCGTTTAGCACCGGAATGGAAGAATCATATGTTCACATATCTGGGAAATGCACTTATGATCATAGAACTGGAAACGGAAGAAATGGTAGTTGCATTTACAGATGCCTGTGACCGATTCTGTAAATGGGCATATCGTGTTATGGGAGCTGTTGTGACTGCAGGAATCGGAAGAGTCTGTGATAATCTGATCAGCGTTAATTCTTCTTATGATGGAGCAAGAGAAGCAGTTTCTTATCGTGTGTTATATGGAACGAGCCGTGCGATCAATATTGGTGAGATCGCACCGAAGGAGCAGGAGATCCTGATCCAGCCGGAGGATACAAAGATGCATGATCTGTTCAAGGCTATTCATCTGGGAGTACCGGAGACACTTGAACAGTCGGTGCGGAAGGAAGTGGAGAAGCTTCATAATAATGCGCAGACCGTGAACCAGTATAACCTTGCGATCATGGAGATGGTGGGAGCATTTTATCGATTCTGTGCTAATAATTTTATAGATTTTAATGAGTTTTGCGGTAATGTCGGAAATCCATACGAACGTGTACCGGAGATGGATGAAAGCACATTAACCGCGTGGATGATCGATTCGGCAAAAGCCATCAGTGAGGAGCTGAAAAATGCCAGAAACAGTACATCGAGACGTATGGTTACAGATGCGCAGAATCTGGTGCATGACAGGTATATGGAGCCGAATCTCTCCTTGGATACAGTGTGCTCGGCACTTGGAGTATCGAATTCTTATTTTTCCAGTGTATTTAAAAAAGAGACAGGAAAAGCATTTGTAACATATCTGACCGATTACCGGATGGATCATGCGGCAGAACTGATTCTCGAAACGAATGAGAAAAGTTATCAGATTGCAGAGCGGGTCGGTTATCTTGATGCAAATTATTTCAGTTATGTATTTAAGAAGCGTTTTGGGGTTTCGCCATCCAAATACAGAACGGAGCATCTGAAAAAATAAAGGATAAATAAGGGGAAGCGTGTTGAAGAATATAAGAAAGAATAAAAAGAAGAAAAATGAAAGTTCTATTATCGGACGTCTTCGGGGGTGGTTTTATCACGGCAGATTTATAGGTTTTGATATTCAGTCGATCATTATGACAGTGCTTACTGCCCTGACGATCATCACAACAGTTATCATGGGTCTGCTGTTGTATAATCGTTTTAAGATGGCGATTAAGCAGACTGCGGTCACGAATACGGAAAATATGGTGGAAAATACTGTTGAAAAGCTGGATGCAGATCTGTTAAATGTGCGTCAGATCACGAATGCGGTGAATTATAATATTATTCAGGAATATGATATTTCCAGCCGGGATTTTAACCGGCAGTTCAGTCTGTTATATGAGATCAATGCCGATAAGATCCAGAGTATGGCGCTATATGATGATAAAGGGAATCTTCTTACTGCAGAACCGGTCACGGTACAGAAGGATGCTGTGGAACCGTCGGAGCAGGACTGGTATCAGGATGCAGAGGCAGATATCGAGAATATTCATTTCTCTATACCGCATATCCAGAATCTGTTTGTCGATGGCACATATCGATATTACTGGGTTGTATCTCTCAGCCGTTCAGTTGATATCAACGATGGTGAGCAGCCGGGAAGTGGTGTCCTTCTGGTCGATATGAAATATTCGGTGATAGAGGATACATTGGCACGGATTAACGATGCGTCAAATGGCATCTATTATTACCTGTGCAGCCGTGATGGTCAGATGATCTATCATCCGCGCGGAACCGATATGGACAGAGGATATTTCAAAGAAGAATATAGGAATGCAGCAACCTATGAGGATGGGACATATGAACTTACGGTCAATGGCAGGACAAGCAATGTGATCGTAAACAGTGTTGCTTATACCGGATGGAAGGTGGTCGGTGTAGTTCCGGAAAGTGTACAGATCGCGAGCATCAACCGGTTCCGGTATTATATCATTACAACGGTTATCATTCTTATGATGATGCTTTTAGGGGTGAACCGTATTATTTCGAAGAAGATATCCAGGCCGATTCTGAAGTTAAATGAATCAGTCAAAGCATATGAGGCAGGTGGTCCGACAGATATCTACATCGGTGGATCGTCCGAGATCCGTCATCTGGGATATTCCGTTCAGAAATCCTATGAACAGATCGAAGCTTTGATGCAGGAGATCATACGGGAACAGACGGAACGAAGAAAGAGTGAGATGGATGCGCTGCAGAGCCAGATCAATCCGCATTTCCTCTACAATACCCTGGAATCCATCACATGGATGGTAGAAGCAAAGAAGAACCTGGATGCGGTGTTTATGATCTCAGAGCTTGCAAAGCTGCTTCGTATCAGTCTGTCAAAGGGCAGAACGGTGATCAGAATATCGGATGAGATCCAACATAGCAGAAGTTATATGAATATTCAAAAAGTTCGATATAAGGACCGTTTTCAGATCGAATTTGATATTGATGAAGAGATTAATGAGTACTGTACAGTAAAGCTGATCGTTCAGCCGATTCTTGAAAATGCCATTTATTATGGTGTAGGGAATATGGATGAGGATGACGGCGGCAAAATCACGATCCGGGGAGAGAAAAAGGGCGACGATATATATATTTCCGTAGAAGATAATGGTATGGGAATGAATGAGGACATTGTAGAGAATATATTAAAAGATAATAACAAAGTGCCAAAACATGGTTCCGGTGTCGGTCTGATCAATGTTCATTCCAGAATTCAGTTGATGTTTGGAAATGAATATGGTCTGGAGGTTTACAGTGAGCCGGACGAGGGTACAAGGATTGTGATCCACATACCGGCTATTCCATATACAGAGGAGAATCGGGAACAGCTTGAAACACAGAATTATAGAAAGGGGAGAGTGACAGATGAAGAGAAATAGAATTACTTTCCTTATAGCAGAGCTGATCCTGGTTGCCATTGCCGGCATATTTATCAACCGGATCTTTCGGGAAGATAATCCACAGAAACGTGTGGCAGTTATTCTTCCGGATTCCGGTAATACCAGATGGGAAGGTCTGGTTAATGGACTGAAGCAGTCTGCGCAGGTAAATAACATTCATTTGATCATCTGTAATACAGATGAGATCGTAAGTGCAGATGATGAAAAAGAGCTGATCGATGAACAGCTTGAAAATGATGTGGATGCATTTATCATCTGTCCGGCTCCCGGAACAGATACAAAAGATATGCTTACGTCTTTGCAGGCGGAGAAAGAGACCTTTGTTCTGATAACGGAGGACGCTTATATGGCAGATGACACAGAATCGACCGGATTTGTAACGATAAAGCCGGATAACTATCAGATCGGCTATACTCTCGGCAGGCAGATCATAAAAAATGATACAGATAATCAGGCAGGCAAGAAGGTCGGAGTGATTGTCGGACGGGAAGAGACTGAAGCAAGTGTCAGCCGTGTAAAAGGACTTACCGATGCACTTGCAGGATATAACTGTGAGATTGTCTGGACGTATAATCAGAATAGCGGTAAAGATACCTGTAAGGCGGTGGATTCCCTGGAAGCGGTGGATTATATAGCAGCTATGGATACAGAAGCTCTTGATACACTCGGTGAAAATGCTGAAAATGGGTATTATAAAGGGGCAGATATATATGGGGTAGGTACAAGCATGAAATCCGTTGCTCTGCTTGATTACAACAAGATTAAATGCCTTGTTGTACCGGATGGATACAGCATCGGTTATGAGAGTGTAAATGAGATCGCAAAGGAACTTGGACGACCATTATATACATTAAAAAGTCATGAAGAAGCGATACGGGTAATCTATAAGGATGACCTGTTTTCGGAAGAGACAGAAAGGTTTTTATATTCGTATGAATAGAAAGAAAACAAGAAAAATAATAGCCTGTATATGCATATTGGCAGTTATGATGTCTCTGGTATCCTGCGACAGCAGGAAAAATCAGAAAGACAGAACTCTGCGGGTCGGCGTTGTTACATATACGCCGGATGATCCGTTTATCAATGCAATGACAGATATATTGAAGGAGGATCTGAAAGCATTAGAAGCAAGTGATATGAAGGTTATCGTATCAGTCAGAAGCGGAGATAACAGTCAGCAGGAACAGGATGAAGTGGTGGAGGAAATGATCGATGCCGGATGCGATGTACTTTGTGTAAATCTGGTCGATCGGACTGCTCCGTCAAATATTATAAGACTCGCAAGACAGAATAATATTCCGGTGATTTTCTTTAACAGAGAGCCGGTAAGAGAGGATCTGCTGCAATGGGATAGGCTGTATTATGTTGGATGTGATGCAGCACAGTCCGGCGAGATGCAGGGTGAGATTGCTGCGGAATATATAAAGAATCATCCGGGGGTGGATCGCAATCAGGATGGTAAGATCCAGTATGTACTCTTAGAAGGTGAAGCCGGACATCAGGATGCGATCAGCCGGACAGACTGTTCGGTAAAGACCATTCTTGAAAATGGTGTGAAGCTTGAGAAACTGACCTATCAGTTTGCAGACTGGAACCGCGCGCAGGCAGAGAACCGAATGAGTCGGTTGATCAGTCAATATGGGGATCAGATAGAGATGGTTATTTCCAATAATGATGAGATGGCACTCGGTGCAGTCGAGGCTTATAAGAATGCCGGATATATGCAGAGTGATTATCCGGTCATCTTCGGTATCGATGGATTAGATGATGCGTTGGAAGCTGTTCGGCTTGGCACTATGCAAGGAACTGTCTATAATGACAGAGAAGCTCAGGCGAGAAAGATTGCACTGATTGCAGTAGCCTTGTTCCGTGGAAATGATGTGAGCGTATTAGGACTTGAGGATGAACGGTATTATATGGCACAGTACCGTAAGGTCGATGTCAATAATGTGGATGAGTTTTTGAAAAAATAACTATGTAGCAGGAGGTTAGCCTAAATGCAGGATATATGGATTGAATCTTTTTATAATGAAATTGATGCTGAGAAACGACAGGCATTTCTAAAGGAACATACAGGAGATCCGAAGGATGAATTGGATGAATTCCGAGAGAAACTCTGGATTGCCCGGTATGGCAAACGAAAACCAAAGAATGATGCATTTGTGGGCTATCTGATGCAGATGAAATATATCGCAGAAGGTGGTGGCATGAGACTTGGCGCACAGAAAAGAAAGCAGGCTGCGGAAGTTCTGACAGGTTTATTCCTCGGAAGCTATGACAATCTGGATATCGAGAAGCAGGAGATGGTATTCTATGAGATAAAAAATGCTTTCCTGAAGCTGATCGGTGTCAGCAAGAACGGACGTGGATTTACTTCTGTCGTATTTGGCATGGGGCAGTTATCTGATGAAAGTGTAGCAAAGAAGATCGCAGATCAGATCAGCACGATCGCATTTGCCACACCGCACATGCTTCATATGGATAAGGAGTTTGCGGTATTCCAACAGGCTGCACTTGAGGCCTTTCGACAGGAATTCCCGAACCGGGAGCATTTTCTGAAGAAGTAGGGGTGTCCGTGATATGGTGTTGGATAGTTATCAGGACATGCAGGATATTGTTAAATATGCGGTTATAAAAAGAGCGTTATAAGATAAAAAAGCCAGATAAACATTAGTTATTGTGTTTATCTGGCTTTTTATGATCCTTTATGCATTCTCCTGCGTAGCAGCACCTTCGTATACGGCTTCGTTTGTAAGTTCGATGCCGAGCTTCTTAAAGGTTGTCATGTCGACTGCAGACAGGATCGATGATACATGGAGCTGACAGCCGGACAGCTTTGGAAGCTGTTCTAATGCATGCTTTGCATTTGGATCGGAGACAGCACACATGGATAATGCGATCAGAACTTCGTCGGTATGAAGACGAGGATTCTTGCTGCCGAGGTATCCGGTCTTTAAGTGCTGGATCGGTTCTATAAAGGTACGTGAGATCAGATGCGTGTTCTTATCAATGTTTCCAAGTACTTTAATTGCATTTAACAATACAGCAGATGCAGGACCGAGCAGATCGGAAGTGGAACCGGTAACGATCGTTCCGTCCGGCAGTTCTAAGGCTGCGGCGGCAGAACCATTTTCCTGTGCAAGGTTATTTGCAACCGGAACAACAGCACGATCATTGACTGTGATCTTCGCCTGCTTCATGATAAGTTCCTGTTTGTATACTTCGTCTTTGGTCGCTTCGTCTTTAACGAAACGGTTCAGAGACTGATAATATCGTCTGATAATTTCCTGCTTGGACGCTTCTCTGCAGGCTTCGTCGTCAATGATGCAGTTTCCCGCCATATTTACCCCCATATCGGTCGGGGATTTGTATGGACAGTAACCATAGATCCCTTCGAACATGGAAGCCAGAACCGGATAGATCTCGATATCACGATTGTAGTTGACGGTTGTTTCCCCATAAGCTTCCAGATGGAAAGGATCGATCATATTAACATCATTTAGGTCTGCGGTAGCGGCTTCATAAGCCAGATTGACCGGATGCTTAAGTGGGATATTCCAGATTGGGAAAGTCTCAAATTTGGCATAGCCGGCCTTGATGCCACGCTTGTTCTCATGGTAGAGCTGTGACAGACAGGTCGCCATCTTGCCGCTTCCCGGACCCGGTGCGGTAACAATGACAAGCGGACGGGTTGTCTCTACATACTCATTTTTTCCATAGCCCTCATCACTTACGATATAGTCAATGTTATTCGGATAACCCTCGATGGAATAGTGATGGTAGACCTTGATGCCGATCGCTTCCAGTTTCTTCTGGAAAATATCGGCGGATGGTTGTCCGGCATATCGTGTGATAACCACGCTGCTGACGTACAGCCCTTTCTTTTTATATACGTCGATCAGACGGATAACATCCTGATCGTATGTGATTCCCAGATCGTGACGGATCTTATTGCGCTCGATATCAGCGGCGTTGATCGAGATGATCATTTCTGCCTGATCTGCAAGCTGTAAGAGCATCTGTAATTTGCTGTCCGGTGCAAATCCCGGAAGTACGCGGGAGGCATGATAGTCGTCAAATAATTTGCCACCGAATTCCAGATACAGTTTATCTCCAAATTGTTCGATACGTTCCCTGATATGCGCAGACTGCATGGACAGGTACTTGTCATTGTCGAAGCCAATGCGTTTCATTTTTTGAAATTCTCCTTCGTAAATTAATCAATATACGGTGGACACTTAAGAAAATGAAGTGTCCTATAAGAGAATACCACAGAGAGGGGAGAAAATATAGAGAAAATTTACTCAAGGTTTCGATTTTCCCCAATATTCTTCTATAGCTTCCTGATTTAATCCTTCGCCGATGACGATCAGGATTGCCTGCCCATTTGGGATCGGCTCAATCTCGGTCTTCTGGTGGGTGACGTTGATGGATATCCAGCTTCCATCAGCGAGCTGCTGGAACCCTTTAATCCGGAAGACCTTACCACAGGCTGGATCGTGCAGGATTTTCTGGCAGCTTTCTTTTAAGAAATCCTCTGTAAAATCCATATTCATGAAGTACAGACTGTCGTAGGTCTGTTTGTCGTCAAACCAGAGTTTCGTATAATTGGCATCTTGATAGCCGGATGAGAGGATTGCTTTATAGTCCTCATCGGTCAGATCTTTCCAGTCTTTTTCCAGAACGACCTGCTTTGGTGTGGACTTAGAGTGCAGAATGTCAAATGACTGTTTTACATAATCTTTGGTAGAGTCTAACTGTTCCGGTGTGACTTCCTGTGAATGACTGTATAAGACAGTGCCGGCCTGTGCCACCTGAGAAGCCAGAAGATAACGGGAAGCCTCAGAGAGATTCTGCTCTAGTGTGGCATCAATGATTGTGATAACATTTCCAATCGTGTACCAACGGTCAAGCGGATCTTCGTGCAGGGCATCGAAGAATTCATCCATATCGAAGATGCCGGATGGCTCTACCAGAACGCGGTCATAACCACACATTCCCATTGCGATCAGCTTGGTTTTAAATCGTCTGCGGTGACAGTCAGCATCACAACCGCCGGCAACCATTTCTAGTGTACAGTTATCGCCGAGAATATCCTGTAACAGCATGGCATCGACATTGACTGCACCAAAATCGTTTTCAAGAATGCCGATATTTAAGCCCTGATCGATCAGGTATTTAGCATATTTCCTTATAAATGTAGTTTTACCGGAACCTAAGAATCCGGTGATCAAATCTATCTGAATCATAAAAATCACCTCTTGCTGTATTTGCAGATGATATTCGTGTGTGCATTCGTAACCTATATGTTATTTGTGTATCTTAACTTGCCAATACAGGGGCATTTGAGGTCGCCGGTACTTGATGGCACATAAGTGGCATCTTAGTACCGCTGCAGACCTAACTGAGACCTTACCGAGGTTTATCCGAGGTTAGTTCGAAGTTACACAGCGGGAAAACGAGCGGAAGCGTCCCCTGATTGGGAATGTTAAGGATACACAAATATAGAAGTAGATAAGTGCGCACACGAATACAATCTGCAATCACATTCTAGCACAGGCGGGGGAAAAAGAAAATCGAAGGAATGGGAAAAAGTTATCTTGTCTGAATCCCGTCCATAAGGTATAGTAACCTTATCACGAAATAAACGGAAAAGGGTAAGACGAATGATTTTAAATGTAGAAAATTTGACGCATGGTTTTGGAGACAGAGCCATTTTCAATAATGTATCTTTCCGGCTGCTTGCCGGTGAACATATCGGACTGGTTGGAGCAAATGGTGAAGGTAAAAGTACCTTTATGAATATTGTGACAGGAACACTTGCGCCGGATGAAGGTAAGGTGGAATGGAACAAGCATGTGCGTGTTGGCTATCTGGATCAGCATGCGGTGCTGGAAAAGGGAATGACGATCGAATCTGTGCTGAAGTCAGCATTTTCTTATCTGTTTGAGATGGAGGAGAAGATCAACCAGATTTATGATAGCATGGCGGATGCAACGGATGATGAGATCATGGAAATGATGGAGGAAGTCGGCACGCTGCAGGATCTTCTGACAAATCATGATTTCTATATGATCGATGCCAAGACGGAACAGGTAGCGAGAGCGCTGGGGCTTCTGGAACTTGGACTGGATCATGACGTAACAGATCTGAGCGGTGGTCAGCGTACCAAGGTTTTGCTTGCAAAGCTGTTACTTGAGAAGCCGGAGATTCTGTTGCTTGATGAGCCGACAAACTATCTGGATGCAGAACATATCGAATGGTTGAAGCGGTATCTGCAGGAGTATGAGAACGCATTCATCCTGATCAGCCATGATATTCCATTTTTAAATGATGTCGTAAATATCATCTATCATATGGAGAATCAGGAATTGAACCGCTATGTCGGCAACTATGACAAATTCTTGGAAGTATACGAGGCGAGAAAGGCACAGCAGGAGGCTGCTTACCGGAAACAGCAGCAGGAGATCAGCGAGCTGAAGGATTTCGTTGCCAGAAATAAAGCGCGTGTTGCCACAAGAAATATGGCGATGTCCAGACAGAAGAAGCTGGACAAGATGGATGTGATAGAACTTGCGAGAGAACGTCCAAAGCCGGAATTTTACTTCAAGGAAGCGAGAACACCGGGTAAGATGTTATTTGAGACTGAGGATCTGGTGATCGGATATGATAAACAGGCGCCGCTTTCCAAACCAATCAACCTTCGGATGGAGCGTGGAGAAAAGATCGCGATCGTTGGTACAAATGGTATAGGAAAGAGTACGCTGCTTAAGAGTCTGCTTGGAATCATCAAGCCGATATCCGGTACGGTGCATCTGGGTGATTATCTGTATAAAGGCTATTTTGAACAGGAAATGGCCGGAACAGAGAATACCTGTCTGGAAGAAATCTGGCAGGAATTTCCGGGATTTTCACAGTATGAGGTGCGGTCGGCACTTGCCAAATGCGGATTGACAACCAAGCACATCGAGAGCAAGGTTAAGGTATTAAGCGGTGGCGAGCAGGCAAAGGTACGCCTGTGTAAGCTGATCAATCAGGAAACGAATCTGTTGATCCTCGATGAGCCGACAAACCATCTGGATGTGGATGCAAAGGACGAATTGAAGCGGGCACTGAAAGACTATCATGGTTCGGTTCTGTTAGTCTGCCATGAGCCGGAGTTCTATTCGGATATTGTGACAAAGGTGTGGAATCTGGAAGAGTACAGTGTGCTGACACTGTAATAAAGAAAAGTATTGCAGGCAGTTTTTATGTAGAAAATATAAGGCTGTCTGTAATTGATAGCACATATAGTTTAGTATGAGAAATGAAGTTATAAATATGAGGTGAAGACTGTCTATAATCGGATGGGAATATAGACGGCTATGAATATGCTGACAGAGATAATACTGAATGACAAAGTGACAAATGAAAATATCCGGGTACAGGTTATAAGATCCGGGAGAAAAAGTCTTGGCCTGGAGGTGCGACCGGATGGAACGGTGCTTGCAAGGATTCCGGCGAGATTATCTGACCGGAAGTTAAAAGCATTTATAGAGAAACAACAGGATTGGATCTTAAAGAAGGTGGATCAGGTAAAAAAGCGTGCGGATGCACGAACGAAAATTAAGGTTCCATCTGTGGATGCGTTATCAGATGCAGAGATTCAGAAGATCAAGGATAAGATAGCAGATCGGGTAAAGTATTATTGTGCGGTTATGCAGGTGACAGTTGGGCGCATCACGATCCGCAACCAGAAGACCAGATGGGGAAGCTGCAGCAGTGCCGGAAATGTGAATTTTAATTATCGGTTATATTATCTGCCGGATGAATTACTTGACTATGTGGTAGTGCATGAGCTGGCACATAGACGACATATGGATCATTCCAAAGAATTCTGGTCAGAGGTAGCGCGGTATTGCCCGGACTATAGAGCGAGACGGAAGCAGTTAAAAGAATATCAACTGGCGAATTAAAAATTGAAATGTAAAGGAAGTTTAATATGGGATTATTTCGAAAAAAGAAAGAGCAGGCATCATATGATAGTCAGAGTAAACGACCGGTCATCAAATGCAGCATCTGCACCGGTGAACAGGTCGCAGGTTTTCAGGATATCCATAACGGGACATTTGAAGATGTCATGTTGATCCGTGGAAAAGAAGATCTGAAAGTCTTCCGGAAAAAATATGGAATCCCGCAGGATGCGGAGATTCCAAAGATATATTGATTTTCTTTCATATTTTCAATATGATCGCCGAGTGTAACTCCGTCTTTGTTTATATCGATGCCTTTAATACCCATAATAGTTCCTCCTGAAAAAATAGTTCCTATATTATCTATAATACAGAGTTCATAACAAATAGCAAAAAGGAGTTTAACTGTGACACAGGAAAATTTAGTAAGATTTGTGTTCCGAAATATTAAAAAGAATGAAGCAGAGCAAACAGCAGAGATCGAACGGATCTGTTTTCCTCCGAATGAGGCCTGTACTCCGGAGATGATGCATTTGCGTGTGGAGAAAGTGCCGGAAATGTTTCTGGTTGCGGTAGATAAAGCAACAGGTAAGATTGCCGGATTTATTAATGGTCTGTCTACAAATGAAACGGTTTTGCGTGATGAATTTTTTCAGAATGCAGATCTGTATGATCCTGCCGGAGAAAATGTAATGATCCTTGGTGTTGATGTTTTGCCGGAATATCGCAGGATTGGGCTGGCTTCCGAGATGATGGAATGTTATAAGAACAGGGAAAGACAGAATGGACGAAAGCGACTGATCCTTACCTGTTTGGAATCCAAGGTTGCCATGTACCGGAAGATGGGATATGAGGATAACGGCATGTCGGTTTCTTCGTGGGGCGGCGAACAGTGGCATGAGATGACGTGTGAACTGGAAAAGGGTATCCCGGAGGCAATTGCAAAGACAGCCTTGGAGCTTGGATAAGGAGAAAGAATATGCATACATTAGAAGCAGTCAGAAAATATGAAAAAGAATATGAAGTTGATGCTGATAAAAGACCGTTATTTCATGTAACACCACCGATCGGCTGGATGAATGATCCCAATGGATTTTCAGTATATAAGGGACAAATCCATTTGTTTTATCAATATCATCCATATAGCAATGTATGGGGACCGATGCATTGGGGGCATCAGGTAAGTGAAGATATGATAAGTTGGAAGCAGTATCCGACGGCACTTGCACCGGATAAGGAATACGATGAGGAAGGATGCTTTTCCGGTTCGGCAGTTATGACAAATCTTGGACATGTGTTGTTTTATACAGGAGTCAGTAAAGATAAGAATGGTGGCTGCAATCTTCAGAATCAGTGTATGGCAGTTGGAGATGGTGTAGGTTATAAGAAGCTGAAGAACAATCCTGTTCTCACAGGAGCAGTGATGCCGGAGGGATTCAGCCATATTGATTTCAGAGATCCGAAGGTATGGGAAGAAGATGGTATTTACTATATGCTGACCTGCAGCCGGGATGCTCAGAATAAAGGAATGATCGCGTTATTTTCAAATTCTGAAATACATCAATATCTGGAAAAAACAGAGCTTACCGAACAGGAGACAGAAGCCTTTGAGAAAGCAGCAGGTTGTTGGAAATATGAAGGTGTATTTGCAGAGCACATGGAACGGTTAGGAAGCGTATGGGAATGTCCGGATTATTTCAGGTTGGACGGAAAAGATGTGCTGTTGTTTTCACCACCTGATGTACAGGCGCAGGGAAATGAACTGCATAATGGTAATAATGCAATCTATGTTGTTGGAACATATGATCATGCAAAAAAGCAGTTTCAAATGGGGCAGCCACATACACTTGATAAAGGTCTGGATTTTTATGCATCACAGACGACAGAACTTCCGGATGGAAGGAGAATTCTGATCGCATGGATGCAGTCATGGCATAATTCATTTATCCCGGATGGACAGGAGTGGCAGGGCATGATGACAATCCCAAGAGAATTATATCTGTCAGATGGCAGGATCATCCAGAAACCTGTGAAAGAACTGGAGCAATATCGGGTTCGGCCGGTTTCCTATTCGAATGAAAAGGTAGAAGGCGGGCAGAACTTTGATGGGATAAAGGGAAGAACGCTGGATATGACAGTAACAATAAAATCCGGTGAATTTCAGGAGTTTTATATTGATGTAGCAAAAGATGCAGAGCATTATACCAGAATTACATATAACAGAAGAAAACGGGAGATCGAAGTTGACCGGACATTTGCCGGAATGAACAGGGATGTAGTCTGCATCAGGCGGGCAGAGGTAGAATCGGAAGCAGAACGGATAACATTACGGTTTATTCTTGACCGCAATTCGGTAGAACTGTTTGTGAATGACGGAGCGTTGTCAATGAGTACAACAATTTATACGCCGCAGACAGCAGATGGCATTTCGTTTTTCTGTGATGGAAATGCGATAATCGATATAGAAAAGTTCGATATTGAGATTCCGATGAACAGATAAATTCTGATACCGGTTATAGATATAGTAATCTGGTATACCGACAATGCAATGAATTTATTTGACGGATAAACCAGATGTAGTATAATAAACATGACCATTCGTTTAGAAATAAGTGCGGCATTTGCCGTATTACCCATGACTCTTTTTTCTATTGCGTAGGCAGAGCGGAGCTTTCAGGAGGTAGCGGATGGTCTTTTTATGTATATAGATCAGACAGGAGGAAGCACTACAATGAAGATGATATCGTGGAATGTGAACGGAATTCGCGCATGTGTTGGAAAGAATTTTATGGATTTCTTTAAAGAGGCAGATGCAGATATTTTTTGTATTCAGGAATCAAAAATGCAGGAAGGACAGCTTCAACTGGAGCTTCCGGGTTATTATCAATATTGGAATTATGCAGAGAAAAAGGGATATTCCGGAACTGCTATTTTCGCAAAGAAAGAGCCGTTGTCAGTGGCATATGGAATCGGTATAGAAGAACACGACCATGAGGGACGAGTCATCACACTCGAATATGATAATTTTTATATGGTCACTGTATATACGCCAAATTCACAGAATGAGCTTGCCAGACTGGACTATCGTATGAAGTGGGAGGATGATTTCAGAGAGTATCTGAAGCAGTTGGAACAGACAAAGCCGGTGGTAGTATGTGGGGATATGAATGTGGCACATACAGAGATCGATCTGAAAAATCCAAAGACCAATCGTAAGAACGCCGGATTTACAGATGAGGAAAGAGAAAAATTCAGTACCCTGCTTGACAGTGGATTTATTGATACGTTTCGTTTTTTTAATCCGGACGCAGAAGGCATTTATTCCTGGTGGTCTTACCGTTTTAAGGCAAGAGAGAAGAATGCCGGATGGCGGATCGACTATTTTTTGACCTCAAAGGCTTTGGAATCCAGACTTGTGGATGCAAAGATCCATACAGAGGTGTTGGGTTCCGATCATTGTCCGGTAGAACTTGATATTGACCTGTAACGGTGCCATTTATAAGAATAAATGCATACTAACAGGCGAAAGCAAAGATTACAGCACTTGCGGGTGTAGAAGAATAGAAAAAATGATAAAAGGAGAAATTATATATGCCAGTTTTTGATTTCAGTGATAAACCGGTAAAGAATGAGGATACGGTTTGTACCTATACGGCATTTCAGTCAAATGCAAAGGAAAAAACACCGGAGGAACCGATTCTGGTGTTAGATAACAGTGAGAGACAGTGGATCCATCATGCGCTGGGCGTTTTTACAAATCCGGCAAAGCGTACTACTTTTGAATTCAAGGAAAATGGGGAGACATTTTCAGCAGATATTTTAAAGATTGATTCCAGATTTGTCAGTCTGATCAAATGGCTGGGAGAAAATCATATCAGTGTACGTCTGTCCGGTAAAAATCTGGAAGACGGATATGCAGTATACAGAATCCGAGAGACAGCATTTGGTGGCGGAACCAAGTTATCTGCGGCAGATGGATTCTTACAGTTTATGATCGAACGACTGCTTGCAAGTACAGCATCAGAGGAAGTCGAGGAGGATGACGATGCAGACGAGGAAGGCGACGATATGAAGCTGACCAGTCTTCAGAGCATTTCTGATTTTATGACATGTGCGGGCAGAACGATGCCGGATAATATCCGTCTCTGGGCGAGACGAAATCTTGCGGTTGCCAGATCCAACGAGGTGTCACCGGAGGAGCGCCGTCATGCACAGAGAGCACTCTCGATCATGATGAATATTCAGTGGAAGAGCAATTATTTTGAAGCAATCGATCCGGTTGAAGCAAGACGGATCCTGGATGAAGAATTATATGGAATGGAACGTGTAAAGCAGAGGATCATGGAGACGGTTATCCAGATCAACCGAACTCATACCCTTCCTGCTTATGGACTTCTGTTGGTCGGACCTGCCGGTACCGGAAAATCACAGATCGCGTATGCGGTTGCCCGTATTCTGAAACTACCATGGACAACCCTTGATATGAGTTCGATCAATGATCCGGAGCAGCTTACAGGAAGTTCCAGAATCTATGCAAATGCAAAGCCGGGTATCATCATGGAAGCATTCTCGATCGCAGGAGAATCCAATCTGGTATTTATTATCAATGAGCTTGATAAGGCTGCATCAGGAAAGGGAAATGGAAATCCTGCGGATGTACTTCTGACCCTGCTTGATAACCTTGGATTTACAGATAACTATATGGAGTGTATGATCCCGACCGTTGGCGTATATCCGATCGCAACGGCAAATAATAAAGAAGATATCAGTGCACCATTGATGTCACGTTTTGCGGTTATCGACATACCGGATTATACCTTTGAAGAAAAGAAGATCATTTTCAGTAAATTTGCATTGCCAAAGGTATTGAAGCGGATCGGTCTGAAAGAGAATGAATGTATCATCACAGAGGATGGTCTGGATGCGGTCATTGAAGAATTCAAGAATACCTCCGGTATCCGTGATCTGGAGCAGGCAGCCGAGCATCTGGCAGCAAATGCACTTTACCGGATCGAGGTAGATCATGTACCACAGGTGACATTTGATGCGGAAGGCGTAAGACATTTATTCCTGTAGGAGATTTCCTGTAGGAATGTTATCGGACGGCTGTTTTTAGTTAAATGAAAATGGAGCGTAAGTAAAAATGATAAAATTAGTAGCAAGTGACGTGGATGGAACTCTTGTTCCTGACGGAACATTTGAGATCGATCCCGAGATCTATGATGTGATAAAGAAACTGAAAGAAAAGGGTATTACCTTTGTGGCAGCAAGCGGCAGACAGTATGCGAGCCTTAAGAAGTTATTTGCGCCGGTTGCAGACCGGATCTTATATATCCCGGATAATGGCGGATTTGTCAGAGGAAGCAAGGGCGAAACATGGCTCAAACGTCCGATGGAGAAAGACCTGATCCGTGCGATCGTGGAGGATGCAGAGAAGCTGCCGGATGTAGAGCTGATGCTCTGTGGAAGGGACTATGCCTATGTTGGAAGCGAGGATGGACGACTGTATAACTGGATGCGGGAAGCATACCGCTATGAGATCAAGGCAGTGCCGGATCTTACCGATATTGATGATGATATCGTGAAGATCTCGATATTTCACCCGGAGGATGCAGAGCGGATCGTAAAAGACTGGTTTTATGACAATTGGAAGGATACCGTTCTACTGGCACCTGCCGGAGTTTACTGGGTAGACTGTTCGGAACCATCGATCAACAAGGGAAGTGCATTACAGTTTCTGCTTGATAAATATGAGATCAAACCGGATGAAGTTATGGTATTCGGTGATAATATCAATGACCTTGGTATGCTTGCCTGTGCAAAGGAAAGCTATGCGATCGGAAGTGCCAGAGATGAGGTAAAGCAGGCAGCAGCCCATGTAGCAGATACGATGCGCAATCAGGGCGTGATCAAGGTGTTAAAGGAGCAGCTGTTAAAATAAATCCGGACAGCAGTTGTGATTGAAAAAGGAGTGAAGCTTGATGGCATGTACAACGATATTAGTTGGAAAGAAGGCATCCTATGATGGATCAACGATCATTGCCAGAAACGATGATTCAGGATCCGGTCATTATATGCCGAAGAAATTTGTAGTCATAGAACCCGAAGAACAGCCGAAGATCTACCGTTCGGTTCTGGCACATCTGGAAATTCCGCTTCCGGAAGAAGCGATGCGCTATACCTCGATGCCAAATGCAGTTGATGGTGAGGGCATCTGGGCAGCAAGCGGTGTAAATGCAGCGCACGTTGCAATGACAGCAACCGAAACCATTACATCGAATCCGAGAGTGCTCGGCGCAGATCCTCTGGTCGAGTATCAGACGGCAGAGAACGGAAACGAAGAAATACCGGGCGGAATCGGAGAAGAAGATATCGTCTGTCTGGTACTCCCATATATAGGAAGTGCGAGAGCAGGTGTAGAACGTCTTGGCAGTCTGCTTGAAACGTACGGAACCTACGAGATGAATGGAATCGCATTTCAGGATCAGGATGAGATCTGGTGGATGGAGACGATCGGAGGACATCACTGGATCGCGAAGAAAGTGCCGGATGATGTCTATGTTGTGATGCCGAATCAGTTCGGCATGGATACATTTGACATGAAGGATGCATTAACGAATCAGAACGCACATATGTGCTCAAAAGATCTGGCGGAATTTATCGAGAAGAATCATCTGGATCTGACTATTAGAAGAAGTGCAGAACGTAAGACACAGGATGCAGAAGTTCCATATGCCAGATTTATTAACCCAAGAGAGATATTTGGCAGTCATGATGATTCGGATCATGTCTACAATACGCCAAGAGCATGGTTTGTGGAGCGGTATCTGAATCCGAAGACCTACCGCTGGGATGGTGAAAATGCGGATTACACACCGATATCCGATGACATTCCATGGAGCCTGATCCCGGAGCATAAGGTGACGATGGAGGATGTCAAATATGTGTTGTCCTCGCATTATCAGGGAACACCATATGACCCATATCTTCCATATGGAGATAAGAAGATGGCAGGTGCATATCGTTCCATCGGCATTAACCGGACTGATTTCATGTCTGCGATCCAGATGCGACCATATGGAGCAGAGGACAGTCGTGTGATCGAGTGGGTGGCATTTGCCTCAAATGCGTTTAATGTCATGGTGCCATTTTATGCAAATGTGGACACAACACCGGAATATCTGGCGAACACGACCGCTGATGTATCTACCGATAATTTCTACTGGAACAGTCGGATGATCGCAGCGATGGCAGATGCATCTTACAGCAAGTCGCTGTTTCATATCGAACGGTATCAGGAAACCATGCTTGCGAAAGGGCATGAGGTGATCAACCGATACGATGAGCAGATAGAAAAAGAAACGGATGCCGGTAAACGAAGTGCGCTTCGAGAGCAGGCCAATCAAGAAATGGCAGATATTCTCAGGAAAGAGACCGGTAAGACGCTTTCCAAAGTCTTATATGAACTGAGTAATCAGATGAAGAATTCTTATGCGAGATCGGATGCTTAAGGCATCGGCATAGAGAAGCAAGAAATACAGGAGAAAAAGTAGAAAATATGAAACGAGAATCATTTAAATCCCGTTTAGGCTTTTTATTAGTAAGTGCGGGATGTGCGATCGGAATTGGAAATGTATGGAGATTCCCATATGTAGTAGGAGAAAATGGCGGTGGTATCTTTGTACTGTTCTATCTGCTGTTCCTTGTGGCAATGGGACTTCCGGTTCTGACCATGGAGCTTGCAGTCGGACGAGGAAGCAGGAAGAGTGCGGTTCTTGCATATAAGGAGCTTGAGAAACCAAAGAGTAAATGGCATATCCATGGATGGTTTGCCATCCTTGGATGTTATGTGCTGATGATGTACTATACAACCGTATCCGGTTGGATGGTATCGTATTTTTATAAATTTGTAACAGGCGAATTTCAGGCAGGTATGGATGCGGATGCGACCGGATCTGTATTCTCGGATCTGCTTGCCGATCCAAAGCAGATGGGCTTCTGGATGATCCTGACGGTTATTGTCGGATTTATCGTATGCAGCCGTGGGCTTCAGAATGGTCTGGAACGGATCAGTAAGATCATGATGACAGCACTGTTGGTGCTGATCGTGGTACTGGCAGTTCACAGTATTACTTTATCAGGAGCCGGCGAAGGTTTACGGTTCTACCTGATCCCAAATCTGTCAACGGTTGAGAAAGTCGGGATAGGAAATGTGATCTCGGCGGCTATGAATCAGGCATTCTTCACTCTGAGTCTTGGTGTAGCTGCGATGGAGATCTTCGGAAGTTATATGAGCAAGGATCATGCGCTGGCAGGCGAAGGTGTGCGAATCTGTGCCCTGGATACATTTGTTGCTGTTATGTCAGGATTGATCATTTTTCCGGCATGTTTCAGTTATGGCGTAGAGGTTACTTCAGGACCAAAGCTGATATTTGTAACGCTGCCGAATGTATTTGTAAATATGGCAGGCGGAAGGATCTGGGGTTCTCTGTTCTTTCTGTTTATGACATTTGCAAGCTTTTCGACTGTAATTGCAGTATTTGAAAATATTATGTCTTTTGCAATGGATATGTTCGGATGGAGCAGGAATAAAACAGCCATCATCAATTGCATTATTATTCTGATCGCAAGTCTTCCTTGTGTTCTGGGATACAACGTGTGGAGTGATTTGCACCTGATCGGTGGCAGAGATGTATTAGATAGTGAGGACTTCCTGGTAAGTAATCTTCTGCTCCCACTCGGTTCGCTGATCTATCTGTTGTTCTGTGTTACGAAATGGGGCTGGGGCTTTGATAATTATATGGAAGAAGCGAACACTGGTTCCGGACTCAAGGTGTCCAGAAAACTCAAACCATACTTTCAGTTTGTGCTTCCGGTACTGATTCTGATCATTTTGATCCAGGGGTTGATGTAAGACAGATCATTCGGGTGCAAAGGTTAGAAGTGGAACAGGCAGAGAACAAAGAACAAGATGGAAGAAGATCCGATACCAATGGATGTTCAGAGATAATTTATAGAAGGATTCCGTGAGTATAGAAAAACGGATCAGGAGAGCAGATATGAGTGAGGAAAAAAACAGTATTCCGGTAGATGAAGGTTTACAGGGAAATGAGACAATCGAAGAAGCAATCCTTGTTTTACAGCAGGAACCGACAGAAGAAATGCTTGCACATACACTTACAGTGATAAGACGACGTGCGAGAGCAAATGGACAGTTCATTGTTGCTGTTATACCACCGGCGGGTGCGGAGAGCAGTTTGCAGATCCAGGCGATCCAGACCGAGGATGAGCGGTACTGGTGGATGGCATTTACCGGCTTTGATGAGGAGATAAAGGGCGGTGAAGCCGTAATGTCAACCTTTATGGCAGATATCAGCCATCTCTTTGAAGCAGCTTTAATGACGGATGAGATAGAAGGTATTATCCTAAACCCATGGAACCGGGCATTGATGCTGGATAAAAATCTATTGCAGCTTATTCTGGCAGGAAAATAGCTCAATAAAAGAATTCTCAATTGTAATCCAAGATTCCATACCCGCTATCTTGGATAAGTGTAAAAGTTAATAGTTATCAGTGTAAAAGAAAGGTATGGATTTTCTTTTACAAATGAATTGAGACTGACTGGATAGTTGGTCTCTTTTCTGTTATGCTTTGATTTCTGGCGGCTGGAAAGGAGTCACCATCTGGACAGACTCAGCAGGCAGTTGTACTCCATGCGATAGCAGATTTAAAAATTGCATACGCAGAGGAAGTGAAAGAACTGAAAAAGCTAAACCAGATGTTGGCATTGCAGGAATCTCCTGATTTGATACTTCGGGATATTAACCTGCCACTATTTGATGGATTTCATATCTGTCGGGAGATCCGCAAGCAATCAGAAGTTCCGATCATTGTTGTTACCAGCCGCAGCGCGGATGTGGATGAGTTGATGAGCATGAATCTTGGAGCAGATGATTTTGTTACCAAGTGTGTCATATGAATTTGGAATTTATGACAATTTATATGACACTTGATGGAAAAGATATACCAAAATAAGCTGATTTATACCAAGAAAACTTCATTTCATAATGCCGCAGGAATGCCGATAAACCGGCATAAACGCTGGATTTTCAAGGAGTTAAGCGAAATGATAAAAGTCTTATTCATCTGCCACGGCAGATTATGTCATATCTTCTAGAAAGTTAGTAAAATCAAGGGTTTGCGGGCATGTGAGGTTAAAAAATAACACAAAAATAACACATTCGATTAAAACGGGTGTGGTTCCCGAGAGTGGAAAATGAAACTTGAAAACAATTGAATCGGGGATGTGATTGAGGATTAGGATCAGCGTGGGCTGGTCCTTTTTCAATTGATTCATATCATAATGTAATTTTATCAAACTATATATAATTGATAAAATTGAGTTTGACAATGATGCAATTGGAGTATATAATAAATTATGTCGTAGAATGTTCAATTGATATAATTAAAATCTTAATGAGGTTATTGAATGAGAGAACTTAATTATACAAAACGGTGGGGTGAAATGCTCACTCCGGAAATAGTAGGATTACTTACAAAAATCCATGAATTCAAAGGCGAGCAGAACTTATTTATTGAAGCTCATGCTGATCAGCTTACCGAACTTATGGAGATTGCAAAGATACAAAGTACAGAGGCTTCTAACAAGATCGAAGGTATCTATACCTCTGATGAGAGATTAAAGAAGCTCGTTATGGATAAAACTACACCAAAGAGTAGAGCTGAGCAGGAAATTGCAGGTTATAGAGATGTGCTTAACACGATTCATGAAAATTATGATTATGTGCAGACTAAGCCTGGTATTATCCTCCAATTGCATAGAGACTTATATAGATTTATGGGACCGGGAGCTGGAGGTTACTTCAAGACCACCGACAATGTTATTGCGGAAGTGGATAGTGTAGGCAATAAGAAGGTTCGTTTTCAGCCAGTGCCGGCTTGGGAAACACCAGATGCAATAGATGCTCTTTGCAAAGCATTTGATGAAACGCTTATGGATGAATCAATTGATCCATTGATTGTTATTCCAATGTTTGTATTGGATTTCTTGTGTATCCATCCTTTCAATGATGGCAATGGAAGAATGAGTCGTTTGCTTACATTGCTGTTGCTTTATCGAAGCGGATATATAGTTGGTAAATATATCAGTATCGAGAAGATGATTGAAACTACAAAGGATACTTATTATGAAGCGCTTCAGTCAAGCTCGGCAGGATGGCATGAAGGTGAAAATGATTATGTACCATTTATCAAATATATGCTTGGCGTGGTGGTTGCTTCGTATCGTGAGTTTTCTTCAAGAGTAAAACTGCTTACAACAGCAGGACTTACAAAGGGAGACAGAATCGGTGAAGTAATTAAGCAGACTGTTGGAACAATCACCAAAGCAGAAATTATGAAGAAGTGTCCTGATATCAGTCAGATAACAATACAGAGAGCCCTGATAGAACTTCAGGAGCAGGAAAAGATTATTAAAATCGGTGGTGGGCGTTACACCAAATATACATGGAACTGGGATAAGGAGAATTAGAAAATGATTACAGGCGAATTGAAAAACAGAATTGATAGTTTATGGGAGATTTTCTGGACTGGTGGTCTTACAAATCCATTGGATGTAATTGAACAGATGACATATTTGATGTTTATCCATGACTTGGATGTATCTGATAATACTCACGCAAAGGAAAGTGCTATGCTTGGGCTTCCTTATGAAAGTGTTTTTTCCAAGGAAGTAAAAATCGGTGAGAGAACTATTGATGGAACTCAGCTTAAGTGGTCTGTATTCAGAGATTATCCAGCTGACAGAATGTATTCTGTAGTGCAGGAAATGGTATTCCCATTTATCAAGAATCTTCATGCAAATAAAGATAGTGCGTTTTCAAAATACATGGACGATGCAATCTTCAAGCTTCCTACTCCTTTGATGCTTTCAAAGGTTGTAGATGCTATGGATGATTTGTACACACAAATGGCAAAGCTGAATGATTCGGATGCCAGAGGTGATGTATATGAGTATCTTCTTTCTAAACTAGCTACAGCAGGTGTAAATGGTCAGTTTAGAACACCTCGTCATATTATCAGGATGATGGTAGAACTTATGGAGCCTAAGGCTGATGATGTTATCTGTGATCCAAGCTGTGGAACTGCAGGATTCCTTGTAGAGTCTGGTGAATATCTTTGGGCTAATAAGAAGGATGAAATCTTCTATGATAAGCAGAAGAAAGACCACTTCATGAATCATATGTTCCATGGCTTTGATATGGACAGAACTATGCTTCGTATTGGGGCTATGAATATGATGAATCATAGAGTAGAAAGTCCATTCATTGAATATAGAGACAGTTTGTCAGATCAGAACCCTGATAAGGACAAGTATTCATTAATTCTTGCAAATCCACCTTTCAAGGGAAGCCTTGATGCAGATATTGTATCTGCTGATTTGCTTAAAGTATGTAGCACAAAGAAGACAGAGCTTCTCTTCTTAGCATTGTTTGTTCGTATGCTTAAGGTTGGTGGTAGATGTGCTTGTATTGTTCCTGACGGTGTATTATTTGGCGCATCTAAGGCACACAAGGACATTAGAAAAGAATTGATTGAGAACCAGAGATTAGAGGCAGTTATTTCAATGCCTTCCGGTGTATTTAAGCCATATGCCGGAGTGTCTACTGGAATTCTCATCTTCACAAAAACGAATTATGGAGGAACCGACAATGTGTGGTTCTATGATATGCAGGCTGATGGATTCAGCTTGGATGATAAGCGTTCAGTTGTGACAGAGAATGATATCCCAGATATCATCGAAAGATTCCGTAATCGTGATGCTGAAGCAGATAGACAGAGAACTGATAAGTCCTTCATGGTTCCAAAGCAGGAAATCGTTGATAACGGATATGATCTTTCTATCAACAAGTATAAGAAGGTTGAATATGTGGCAGTGGAATATCCACCTACATCTGAAATTATCGAAAAGATTATGGAACTTGATTCTGAAGCTACAGAGGCGATCAAAGAGCTGAAGGCAATGTTGTAAGGAGGTGACTAATCATGAAAGGTATAGATTTAACAAATCATCCTAATATTGTTGGAAGAAAAGCGGATCTTGATCCTAATCAACCAGGACTTTTAAAATTTACAAAGAAATATAAAGAGAAGAAAAAGGTTGGAGATTCTTTCGAAAAAACTATATCATTGCGGATTAGGGAATCATTTCCGGATATGATTTTGTTGGATGATGTTTATTTTGAAACTGGAGTCTATAACACAAAGTTGTGTATGTATGAATCCATGCAGATAGATCATTTGTTGATAGCTCCCAAAGGTATTTTAGTCATAGAAGATAAATATATTGATGATGCAAAATACATAAGTGTATCAGGTGGAGCCTTATCAAAAACATGGTCGTTGAAAAAACGAATTGGTAATATATCTGAAACAAATGGATTGAAACAGAATTACCGTCATATGCAGTTTATACAAGAGTTAGTTGCATATGTTGGAATGAATGTACCTGTTTTTCAAATGACAATAATTGGTGGTATTTCTCGTGATAAAATCAGAGTACAGCAATTTATTGATGCTAATCTTGTTACTGAAAATGAAGTAGTGGATAGAATCAATTACATATTTAAAGCAAAGCAAGATATAGAAATGTCAATGCAGAAAATAAATGATGAGCTTAGTAAGTGGATTTGTACCGTGCCGGACATTGAAAAATCACATATTGCCTTCATTCGAAACCAAAAAAAGAATAAGCTGCCAGCTCGATGCAAAAAGGTAATGAGAAGTATTTAGAAAGGGAAAAACAAATCAAATTGAGATTTGTGGGGATGATATGGCTAAGGTAAAACTAGGAGATATATGTGAAATTGTATCAGGAAGTACACCGAAAACCAGTATCGATGAATATTGGGATGGAGATATTGACTGGATTACTCCAGCTGAGATCAGTGAAGATACATATATTGTTGAAGAAAGTGTAAGGAAGCTTACACAGCTTGGGGTTGAGAAGACAGGCTTGAAACCATTTCCTAAGGGAACGGTTATTTTGTCTTCGAGAGCGCCTATTGGAAAGGTTGCAATTGCTGGTAAAGAAATGTACTGCAATCAGGGTTTTAAGAACTTGATCTGTTCCGATAAAGTCTTACCAGAGTACCTTTATTGGTTTCTTCGTGGAAATACAGCTTATCTAAATTCTTTGGGAAGAGGAGCTACTTTTAAAGAGATATCAAAAGGAATTGTAGCGGAAATAGAAATTAACCTGCCAGATAAAAAAGAACAGCAATTATCAGTAGATACATTGAAAAAAGTTTGGGATGTAATTGTAGTTAGAAGACAGGAATTGGAGCAACTAGATCTCTTAATCAAAGCCCGATTTGTCGAGATGTTTGGTGATGAGAATAATTCATTAAATTGGGATATGGTTAATGTTGAAGATGTAGCTGATGTACAGGTTGGAGTAGTTATTAAGCCGTCCCAGTACTATACAGGAAAAAAAGATGGAATACCTGCATTTCGTTCTTTAAATATTGGTGAAGGTTTTATAAAGAATATGGATTGGGTATATTTTTCACAGGAGGGAAATGATAAGAATTCGAAGTCAATTTTGAAAGAGAATGATTTGTTAATAGTACGCTCTGGCGCACCAGGAACTGCTTGTGTTGTTACAAAAGAATTTGAGGGATACAATGCAATAGATATCATTATTGCTCACCCAGATTGCTCAAAGGTAAATCCATATTACTTATGTACTTATACCAATATGCCACATGGGAAAAAACAAATTCAAGAAGGGACAGGCGGAGCTGCGCAGCAACATTTCAATGTGGGAAAGTATAACAAATTGAAGTTAATGTTACCACCTGTGGAGCTACAAAATGAGTTTGTAGGATTTATCAAACAAGTCGACAAATCCAAATTTGCAGTACAGAAATCACTTGATGAAGCACAGTTGTTATTTGATAGCTTAATGCAGGAATATTTTGGTTAAATCATTATGGTGGTAGCGATGTTGGTATCAAAGAAAGGATACCAATATGGAAGAAAAAATCGTAAACATTATTAATGAGATGGCTGAGTTCCTAAGCATGGCGCAGTTGAAAAAATTACAGGAAATAATGGTAAAGGAGTTTGCTGAAGCAGAACTAGAAAAGAGTGATATTTCCAATGTGGATTATCTGAAAATGTTTCTTGATGCCAAGCAAATAGAAGGTTGCTCAGAGCGTACTATAAGCTATTATCAATCCACTATAAATCATCTTTTGAAAGCGGTTGATATTTCTGTAAGGAAGATGACTACGGAGGATATTCGGTCGTATCTTGCAGATTACCAAAAGATAAATAACTGTAGCAAAGTAACTGTGGATAATATTCGCAGGAATATTTCCAGTTTTTTCACTTGGCTTGAAGAGGAAGACTATATACTTAAGAGCCCAATGAGGAGAATCCATAAGATAAAGACGAAGACTGCCGTCAAAGAAGTTATTTCAGACGAAATGATTGAAAAGATGCGTGATAACTGCGCAGAGGTGCGGGACTTGGCCATTGTGGATCTTCTATATTCAACTGGAATGCGAGTCGGTGAGCTTGTTAATTTGAATATTTCTGATATTGATTTGGAACAGCGTGAATGCGTTGTTTATGGTAAGGGAGATAAAGAGCGAAGAGTGTATTTTGATGCAAAGTCAAAAATACATATTCAGGATTATCTTCGCACTCGTACTGATGACAATCCGGCATTATTTGTCACATTGCTTGCTCCGTACAATCGGCTAAAGATTAGTGGTGTAGAAATACGTATGAGGGAGCTTGGAAGGCTTGTTGGCGTGGAACGTATCCACCCACACAAATTTCGAAGGACCATGGCTACCAGAGCAATAGATAAGGGGATGCCAATAGAGCAGGTTCAAAAGATATTAGGACATTGCAATATTGATACTACTATGCAGTATGCAATGGTAAATCAAAGTAATGTTAAAGGGGCGCATAAGAAGTATTTGGCTTGATTTATAAATCAGAAAGGGAATCACCTAATGGCAAATTTTAATAAACAAATGGAAATGGTACTATATCATTCTGATGAGGGTGATGTATCAGTTGATGCATATATTGCGGAAGAGAGTATTTGGGTATCTCAAAAAGGGATGTCTGAAATATTCGGGGTAGGAATCCCTGCAATAAGTAAGCACTTAAGTAATATATTTAATGATGGTGAATTAGACAAAGAGGTGGTTATTTCCAAAATGGAAACAACCACTAGACATGGTGCAATAGAGGGAAAGACGCAACAGAATGAAACTAATTATTATAATTTAGATGCGATTATTTCAGTAGGATATAGAGTGAATTCTAAAAAAGCTACTCAGTTTCGCATATGGGCAACTAGTGTTTTAAAGGAGTATATGATAAAAGGTTTCGTCATGGATGACGATAGGCTAAAACAGGGACAAACCGCATTTGGAAAAGATTATTTTAGAGAGCTTCTTGAAAGAGTAAGATCTATTCGTGCTAGTGAAAGAAGAATTTGGCAGCAAGTTACTGACATTTTTGCAGAATGTAGTATTGATTATACCCGTGATTCAGAAATTGCTTATAAATTTTATTCAACAATTCAAAATAAGTTTCATTATGCAATTACGAAGCACACAGCCGCCGAAATAGTATATGAGTCTGCTGATCATACCCAAAACAATATGGGATTGACCACATGGAAAAATGCTCCGGATGGTAGAATCCTTAAGTCAGATGTTTCAGTTGCAAAGAACTATTTGGATGAAAAGCAGATTAGGCAATTAGAAAGGGCTGTTACAGGATATTTTGATTATATAGAGGATTTAATTGAACGCGAAAATGTTTTTACAATGGAAGAGTTCTCGGAAAGTGTAAATGCGTTTTTGGAATTTAGAAGATATGACACACTAAAGGACAATGGAAGAATATCACATACAAAAGCTTTAGAAAAAGCTTATTCAGAGTATGAAATATTCAATAAAACACAAAAAATCAGTTCGGATTTTGACAAGTTTGTACAGGAGATAAAAAAGTAATTAGTTCCCACAGCGAATCTAAATCAAATTGAGATTTGTGGGGATGATAGATGAAGTGTTCTTTTAAGGATATTGTAATAGATTCGAGGACGGGATTAAATCCAAGAAAGAATTTCGTTCTAGGTTCTGGCGATAACGCTTATATTACAATAAAAGATATTTATGATGGAAAAATAAATATATCTGATAAAACAGATAGGGTTGATGATGCAGCAATTCAGACAATAAAGAAGCGTTCTAGAATTGCTCCAGGTGATATTTTATTTGTGAGTATTGGACGTATAGGTGAGACTGCTATTGTTCAAGAAAAAGATGATTCGTGGGATGTTAATGAATCAGTTTTCATTTTCACAATTAATGACGATATCATTATACCTGAATATTTTTGCTTGTTATTTGAATCAGAGGATGTTAGGAATTCATTAACAAAGAACAGTTCTGGTTCAACATTTAAGAGCATTAAGATGGGACAATTGGAAAGAATGGAATTTGATATTCCTTCTCTTAACGAGCAAAAGAACATTGTTGACCAAATCAATAAAATAAAGAGTATTCGTATTGCACGAATAAAAGAATTGGAGCAATTTGACCTCTTAATCAAAGCCCGATTTGTCGAGATGTTTGGTTCTATTTATGATAATAAATTTGGTTATAATGTGAGAACTCTGCAAGATGTCTGCGAGCCAATAAAAGATGGAACTCATCAAACTCCAACTTATATTGATGATTCTATTAATGGCTTTAAGTTTTTATCATCAAAAGATGTAACAACTGGTAAAATTGACTGGAATCATTTGAAGTATATTCCAGAAGAATTGCATAATAAGTTATATAAAAGAATCAGTCCAAGAAAAGGTGATATTCTGCTTGCAAAGAATGGTACTACAGGTGTTGCAGCTATTGTTGATAAAGACGAAGTTTTTGATATCTATGTAAGTTTGGCTTTGATAAGACCATTGGATATTGTTGTATCTGAATACCTATGTTCAGCTATTAATTCAACTGAAACAAAGAAACAGTTCGATGGAAGTTTAAAGGGCATTGGTGTTCCTAATCTTCATTTAGGAGAAATAAAAAAAACACAAATTATAGTTCCGCCTATAGAACTACAAAACCAGTTTGCAGCTTTCGTCGCCCAAGTCGACAAATCCAAATTTGAAGGGAGGATGATTATAATTGGACATAGATAATATTGCAGATCAAATAATCAGCCTTCATGATGATGCTTACATCATATATAAATCGCAGGTAGAGGCTATATGCAGCCGAAATGCTTCAGAAGATGAAGTGGCGCATTTACTTGACAATATGTTTGGATTTTGCGGTGATGAGAGATTTCAGATGCTATTTAAGCAGATTTATAGGAAATACTACAAGAAATATCCTGAACAGATAGCATTTCAAATAAAAGAGTATAGAGAGTATTACGATACAGATAAGGAGGTTACCGAATGACCAACTTTGATTTTTTGAAACAAGAACCAAAATTCAATAGTTTTTCTGATGTGGCAATTGCTGCTGAAAAGATTCTTAAGATTGATATGGAATCCAGTGTGATTAACTGTCGTCGTGCGATGGAATTTGCTATTAAATGGATGTATTCCGTAGACAAGTCCCTAGAGATGCCATATCAGGACAATCTGATTAGCTTGATGAGTACCGAGGACTTCCATGATTTGGTAGATGATTCTTTATGGAAAAGGCTAGATCTGATTCGTAAGGTGGGTAATCGTGCTGCTCATAATGGTAGAAAGATTTCAGAGGACGAGGCTATTCTTTGCTTACAGAATCTATTTATCTTCATGGATTATGTGTCATATTGTTATTCTGATTTTTACGAAGAACGACAGTACGATGTTAATCTGCTGACAGAGACACAGGAAGAGCCAGTTGTTGCAAAATCTTCAGATGACGACGTGGATTTGCAGGCATTAATTGCAGAGAATAAGGCACTTAAGGAAGAATTGACTGCAAAGCGTGCTGAACAGCAGCAGACTTATGTGCCAAAGCCTCTTGATTTATCAGAGTACAAGACAAGAAAAATTTACATCGATTCAATGCTTTGGGATGCAGGATGGACAGAAGGAAAAGACTGGATTAATGAAGTAGAACTTCCTGGTATGCCTAACAAATCTGAAGTCGGTTTTGCTGACTATGTTCTCTATGATGACACACACAGACCACTTGCTGTAGTGGAAGCAAAGAGAACCTGTGTTGATGTTGCAAAAGGAAGACAGCAGGCAAAGCTTTACGCAGATTTGCTTGAAGCACAGTATAAGAGAAGACCAGTGGTTTTTCTCACCAATGGTTTTGAAACAAGAATTATTGATAATCAGTATCCTGAAAGAAAGGTTGCTGTTATTTATTCAAAGAGAGATTTGGAGAAACTGTTTAATCTTCAAACAATGAAAACAAGCCTAAACCATATCTCCGTAGATAAGAATATTGCAGGTCGTTATTATCAGGAAGGTGCAATTAAGGCGGTATGTGATGCGTTTGATAATCGTAACCGTAGAAAAGCACTCCTTGTAATGGCTACCGGTTCTGGTAAGACAAGAACTGTTATTGCATTATGCAAGGTTCTTTTAGATGCCGGATGGGTTAAGAATATATTGTTCCTTGCGGATCGTAATTCGTTGGTTACACAGGCAAAAAGAAATTTTGTAAATCTTTTGCCAGATTTGTCATGTTCAAATTTAGTAGAGGAAAAGGATAACTATACTGCACACTGCATTTTCTCTACATATCAGACCATGCTGAATTGCATTGATTCAGTTAAGGATGATAAGGGAAAGTTGTTTACTTGTGGTCATTTTGACCTGGTAATCTGCGATGAGGCCCATAGATCCATTTACAACAAGTATAGAGATATATTTAATTACTTTGACGCTCCATTGGTAGGACTTACAGCAACTCCAAAGGATGAGATTGATAAGAACACTTATGGAATATTTGATTTGGAAAATGGTGTGCCTACTTATGGATACGAGCTTGCACAGGCAGTAAAGGATGGTTATCTTGTTGACTTTAATACTGTTGAAACAAAACTGAAGTTCATTGAGGAAGGTATTGTTTATGATGAACTGTCAGAAGAAGATAAGGCAGCTTATGAGGAGACATTTGAGTTTGAAGATGGTGAATTGCCAGAGCGAATCAATTCATCAGCACTGAACACATGGATTTTCAATGAAGACACTATTAAGCAGGTTCTTCATGTACTTATGACAGATGGTCTTAAGGTGGACTATGGCCAGAAGATTGGTAAGACAATTATCTTTGCCAAGAATCATGACCATGCGGAGAAGATACTTGAGGTTTTCAATAAACAGTATCCGGAGTTAAGCAAGAATGGACAGCCTTTTGCAAAGGTTATCGATAACTATATGACATATGCTCAGAGTGCCATTGACGAGTTCTCTAATCCTAAGAAGATGCCGCAGATTGCAATATCTGTAGACATGCTTGATACCGGTATTGATGTACCGGAAGTATTGAATCTTGTATTCTTTAAGAAGGTTATGAGTAAAGCCAAGTTCTGGCAGATGATTGGCCGTGGAACCAGACTTTGTCTTGGACTTATGGATGGAGAAGATAAAGATAAGTTTTATATCTTTGATTTCTGCGGAAACTTTGAATTCTTCCGTATGAATCAGGGAAGACCTACTGCTAATATGATTGCTCTTCAGGGGGCTATTTTCTCCCTTGAATTTGAGATTGCTTATAAGCTTCAGGGTATCGAATATCAGATTGACAGACTTATTGCATATAGAAACAAACTGGTTGGGATGATGACTGGAAAGGTACAGGAGCTTAACCGTGAAAACTTTGCGGTAAGACAGCATCTGAAGTATGTAGATACCTATTCGGTTGAACTGAATTACCAATCAATCACTTTTGAAGATACCTTGATGGTACGAGAGGAACTGGCTTCGCTTATTATGCCAGATGGTGATGAGGCAAGCGCAGTTCGTTTTGATGCATTAATGTATGGAATGGAATTAGCATATCTAGCAGGCAAAGGCTATGGAAGACATAGAAGTGACCTTTTCAAGAAGGTTGAAGGTATTGCCAGTGTTGCAAATATTCCGGAAATTCAGGTGCAGTCAGAACTTATTAACAAGATTCTTCATACTGACTATGTTGATAATGCCGGAATCGATGAATTTGAGCATATCAGAGTAAGTCTTCGTAATCTGATGAAGTACCTGCCAAAGGGAATCGTTAAATATGATACTGACTTTACAGATGAGATTCTGTCTACAGAATGGAATGATTCTGAACTTGAGAATGATGAGTTAAAGAACTATAAGGCTAAGGCTGAGTTTTATGTTCGTCAGCATCAGGATAATATTACAATTGCTAAGTTAAAGACAAACAAGCCTTTGACAGAGACGGATATTGAATCTTTAGAGCAGATTCTTTGGAAGGAAGTTGGTTCCAAAGACGACTATGAGAAAGAATATGGCCATAAGCCTTTAGGTGAGTTTGTACGTGAAATAGTAGGACTAGATATGAATGCTGCTAAGGAAGCGTTCTCTGAGTTCCTTAACGATACAAATCTTGATAGCAGACAGATTTACTTCGTTAATCAGATTGTCGAGTACATCGTACACAACGGAATGATGAAGGATCTTTCTGTGCTTCAGGAGTCGCCATTTACTGATAAGGGAAGTGTGGTAGAGATATTTACTGATCTTACCATATGGATGGGAATTAGGAAGGTTATTGACCAGATTAATGCCAATGCGGCAGCGTAAAAATGTTAAAGGGAGGGAATACATTTGATTACAGGAACGATTTTTGATGAGATTACACAGCTTTTAAAATTGAATCTAACTTAGAGGAAGGTAGCCTTGGCGAAGAAATAGATCCTCCGATTGTAGACGAGGAAAAAGTTCCAACAGTTATTTGGCAAGGCGTTGGCAATGTACATGGTGTAAATAAATTAAAAACAGGTCCTCGACTTAATGTATGTGATGGATTGACAATCGTGTATGGTGAAAATGGAAGTGGAAAATCAGGTTACTCTGATGATGGACCATATCAATTCTTACAAAAGAAAAAAGCTGAACAACCGTAGCCTATACGAAACATTCAGCTTTTACTATGGAGAAGAGGTACTTAAGAAACTGGGATGCTCACCGGTTGCCGCCGAGAACATCATCTTAAAGCCTAAACTTCTCAAAAAGTAACAAATAAATTTGCTAAGTGTCGCCAGAATAGAACAACTCTATTCAAGCAAAAACAGGGATGGATTCTCCGATACAAAAATTTCGAGAGGAAATTAATCTCTAGTTGTCGTTGCAAATTTATTGCTGAACGTATTATATCATATCGTAATGGAAATGAAAATTCGGGAATCTAGCTTACAAACCGGGAATCTCGGTTACAAAACAGGACTTTCATTTACAAATGGGGAGTCTTGGGTTACAAATTGGATTCTCAGCTTACTATTTACCAAGAATAAAAGATGTATTTTGTGGAATAAGTTTGAATTATTAAATTATTAACAAAAAAAATTGTTAAAATTATACAAAATATAATGCCGATTTGAATAATCTGTGATATACTTAGAAAGTAGTGTGTGATAGCATTGCTTTCTTTTTAGTTTAGAAATAATAAAATTATAGGAGGATGACGAAATGGCAAGATTTACGTTACCTAGAGATATTTATCATGGAAAGGATGCATTAGATGCATTAAAAACTTTTAAAGGAAAAAGGGCGATGATCTGTGTTGGCGGTGGCTCTATGAAACGCTTTGGATTTCTGGATAAAGTAGAAAAGAATCTGAAAGAGGCAGGAATGGAAGTTCAGTTATTTGAAGGCATTGAACCGGATCCGTCTGTTGAAACAGTTATGAAGGGTGCTGCTGCCATGCTGGAGTTTGAACCGGACTGGATTGTAGCAATCGGCGGAGGTTCTCCGATCGATGCGGCAAAGGCAATGTGGATCAAATATGAATATCCGGACATTACATTTGAAGATATGTGTGAGGTATTTGGTATTCCTTCCCTTCGTAAAAAAGCTCATTTCTGTGCAATTTCATCTACTTCAGGAACTGCAACTGAAGTAACGGCCTTTTCAATTATCACGGATTATCAGAAGGGCATCAAATACCCGATCGCTGATTTTGAGATCACACCGGATGTAGCGATCGTTGATCCTGAGCTGGCAGAGACGATGCCGCAGAAGTTAGTTGCTCATACCGGTATGGATGCAATGACACATGCGATCGAGGCATATGTATCAACCGCAAACTGTGATTTCACAGATCCGCTTGCATTACATGCTATTAAGATGATCCAGAATGATCTGGTTGGTTCTTATAACGGAGATATGGAAAAACGTGACGCAATGCACAACGCTCAGTGCCTTGCAGGTATGGCATTCTCAAATGCGCTTCTGGGTATTGTTCATTCTATGGCACATAAAACAGGTGCAGCATTTGCAGATTATGGTGCACACATCATTCACGGTGCGGCAAATGCAATGTATCTGCCGAAGGTCATCGCATTTAATGCAAAGGATGAAACTGCAAAAGAAAGATATGGAGTGATCGCAGACTTTATGGGACTTGGCGGTGATACATTAGATGAGAAGGTAACACTTCTGATCAACTATCTGCGTAAGATGAACGATGATCTGAATATCCCACACTGTATCAAACATTATGGTGCTGACAGCTATCCGGCAGAGCAGGGCTTTGTACCTGAGAATGTATTCTTAGAGCGGTTGCCTGAGATCGCAGCAAATGCAATATTGGATGCATGTACAGGATCAAATCCAAGACAGCCGAGTCAGGAAGAGATGGAGAAACTCTTAAAGTGCTGTTATTATGATTCAGAGGTTGATTTCTAAAAGTAATTGATTTATAAGAGGTACAATACTGATATAAAATAAGAAACCAGGGTATTTTTGGAACAAATTCCGAAAATACCCTTTTAAAATGTCAGGTAAAACTTGATTTCTCAGGGATAGCACTTTATACTGGAAAAGTAGTGTGCCTTTATGGAAACGAATGTAGCAGAATGCTTATCATAGGGCATAAAAAACAAAAGAAAATTTTGGAGGAGAGAAATTGAAGATCAAAAGAAAACAGATTGCGATGCTTATATTCATTGCGATCATAATCGCACTCATGGTGGTAACCGGTAAAACACCGGGGGAGATCGCAGATCCGGAGAATTATCAATGTAAGACCTATGCAACGATATTATCTCTGCTTCCACCGGTTATTGCGATCGGTCTGGCACTGATCACAAAGGAGGTTTATACCTCATTGCTTGCAGGTATTATCACAGGTGGATTATTATATTCAAATTTCAATCTGGAGTTAGGTATCAATACCATGCTGTTTAATGAAAACGGCGGTATGATCGCGAAGCTTTCAGATTCAGGAAATACGGGTATTCTGGTATTCCTTGTTATGCTTGGTATTCTGGTATCCCTGTTAAATAAAGCAGGAGGCTCTGCGGCATTTGGAAAATGGGCATCAAAACACATTAAGACAAGGATTGGTGCACAATTATCCGTTATGGTTCTTGGAATCCTGATCTTTGTAGACGATTATTTTAATTGTCTGACTGTAGGAAGTGTCCTTCGTCCCGTAACAGATCGTCATAAAGTATCAAGAGCCAAATTATCTTATATTATTGATGCTACAGCAGCACCGGTGTGTATCATAGCACCGATCAGTTCATGGGCTGCAGCTGTTACATCATCCGTACCGGAAGATGCTGGAATTAACGGATTTGCAGTATTTATCCAGACAATTCCATATAATCTGTATGCGCTTCTTACGTTAGTCATGGTACTTGGAGTAACCATTCTTCGTGTTGATTTCGGTCCGATGAAGAGACATGAAATGAATGCGATCGCAGGGGATCTGTTCACAACTCCGGGAAGACCATATGAAGATAATGAAGAAGAAATTTTAAAAGAAAATGCACATGTGCTGGATCTGATTCTGCCGGTTGTTGTGCTGATCATAAGCTGTATCATTGCAATGGTATATACAGGTGGTTTCTTCAGCGGAACATCATTTGTAGATGCATTCGCAAATTCATCCGCATCGGTTGGCCTGGTGCTTGGTGGTGCTGTTACACTGGTATTTACGTTTATTTATTTCATGCTGCGTGATACCTTATCCTTCCGGGAATTTACGGAATGTATACCGGAAGGTTTCAAATCAATGATCGCACCGATCCTGATCCTTACAATGGCGTGGACACTTTCCGGTATGACGAATCTCCTTGGCGCAAAGGTATATGTAGCTGATCTGGTATCCAGTTCTGCCGGTTCCATGCAGGGCTTCCTGCCGATGATCATATTCATTGTTGCAGCCTTACTTGCATTTGCCACCGGAACGTCATGGGGAACCTTCAGTATTCTGATCCCGATCGTGATCGGCGTATTCCCATCCGGACAGATGATGGTAATCTCTATCGCATCCTGTCTTGCAGGTGCGGTATGTGGTGACCACTGCTCCCCAATCTCAGATACAACGATCATGGCATCTGCCGGAGGACATTGTGAGCATGTAAACCATGTATCTACACAGCTTCCATATGCAATTGTTGTAGCTGCAGTATGTATGGTTGGATATCTGCTGATCGGAATTCTTCAGGCTGCGAAGCTTGCCGCACTTTCATGGCTTGCGCTTCCGGTTTGTATCGTGCTGTTATTTGTAGTTCTAATGCTTATTCGTGCAAAAACCGGACGTGAAGAGGTTTAGGTTTCGAATATTTTCACCGAAACGTATGGACATATTTAAGAGCGTACGACCTGAATTCGAAAAACTTGCCAGATTATAGTAAAGGAAATTAGTAGTAAAATATGTTAGAAACAATTGAATCAATCAACAACGTAGTCAATAACTTTATATGGGGTGTCCCTGCCATGATCTGTATTATTGGTGTCGGTCTGGTGTTAAGCTTCCGAACCCGGTTTCTGCAGATCAGGAAATTCCCATATGCGATGAAAGTTACGATCGGGCGAATGTTTCGAAAGAAACAGGCTGCCGATGGAGCCATGACACCGTTTCAGGCGGTGTGTACCGCGCTTGCGGCTACGGTCGGTACAGGAAATATAGCAGGTGTTGCAGGAGCGATCGCTATCGGTGGACCGGGCGCCGTCTTCTGGATGTGGATATCCGCACTTCTTGGTATGTGTACAAAGTTTTCAGAAGTAACACTCGCCGTTCATTTCCGGGAGAAGAATGATAAGGGCGAATTTGTCGGCGGACCGATGTATTACATCAAGAATGGTCTGAAGAAGCACTGGCACTGGCTTGCATATTTGTTTGCAGCATTTGGTGTGATCACAGTATTCGGTACAGGAAATGCCACACAGGTAAACACGATCACGACAGCGATCGATTCTGCATTATTTAATTATGGAATTATTTCAAAGGATTCCGCGTCAACCATAAATCTGGTCATCGGTATTGTGCTCGCAGTCCTGCTTGCATTGATCCTGCTTGGCGGGATTAAGAGAATCGGACAGGTAACAGAGAAGCTGGTACCATTTATGGCGCTGTTCTATGTGGTGCTTGCGCTTGGAGTCGTAATTTTAAATATCAATCATGTGCCGGCAGTATTTAAAGAGATTGTGGAAGGCGCATTTTCACCGGCGTCAGTAACCGGTGGTGTTGTTGGAAGCTTTTTCATGAGCATGAAGAAGGGTGTATCAAGAGGTATCTTTTCAAATGAGGCCGGGCTTGGTACAGGTTCAATCGCACATGCATGTGCAGATACAAGAAAGCCGGTAAAACAGGGATTCTTTGGAATCTTTGAAGTATTCGTAGATACTATAGTTATCTGTACCCTGACTGCATTGGTTATACTTTGCAGCGAAGTGCCGATCACATATGGACAGGCAGCGGGCGCTGAGCTTACGATCAGTGGGTTTACTGCTACATATGGCAACTGGGTATCACTTTTTACAGCTGTGGCGATGTGCTGTTTCGCATTTTCAACTATTATTGGTTGGGGATTATATGGTGCGAGGTGTATCGAGTTCCTGTTCGGAACAAAGGTAAATAAGCCGTTTATGTTTGTTTATTCACTGGTTGCTATCGTTGGTGCAACCTTAGATCTTGGATTGCTCTGGAGTATTGCAGAGACCTTCAATGGTCTGATGGCGATACCAAACCTGATCGCAGTATTCTTGCTTTCCGGTGTAGTTGTGAAGCTTGTCAGGGAGCATTTTGATCCGGAAGCAAGGGAAGAAGCATAATAAAAATAACAGATAAATAAAAATAATAGATAAACAAAAAACATCTAATCGGATAACAGATATGAATATGTCGTTAACCGATCGGATGTTTTTTTGCTTTATGGAAAGTCTTATTGTATAAAGCAAGGAACTTCAGATTAAAATTTCGTCAAATCAAAATTTTTTCAAAAAATATAAATTTGTGTCAACTTTTTCTCATCCTTAAACATCTAAATAATAGAAAACAAAGTAAGAAATACTTTTGAGATAGATAAGGAGGAACGGATAATGCGTCAGAATAGGAATAGAGTCAGATTACAAAAAAGAAGAAAGATGTTCTTAATGCAGCAAAAGAGAAAGAGAAGGAGAAGAAGACAGCAGATATTTATGCGTGGAACGGCAGCAGCAATGCTTCTGTTTGCGTTCTGCATCAGTATTCGGTTCATACATATGGCGAAAGACAGACCGATTGTAGAAGGATCAACGCAGGAGCCTGTGACAACAGAGGTAAGTACGACAGAGACAAGTACGACAGAGAGTTCCGGAACCGGTAATGTGAAAGAGACATTGCTGACAGGCCGGGGCGATGATACTACAACAGGATCAGTAAAAAACATGGATTTAAAGAGCAATGACAAATCAAATGAATTTTCGGATGCGGTATTTGTCGGAGATTCCAGAACGGAAGGCTTCGTGTTACAAACCGGTATACAGACAACCGCATATGTACACAAGGGATTAACTGTTGCAAGCGCATATACCGCAAAAGTAATCCATCAGGACGATGAAGACCGGTCAGTGATGGAGGCACTTGCCAGAACAAGATATAATCGTGTATATTTAATGTTTGGAATCAATGAGACAGGCTGGATCAGTAATGATATATTTATCTCAGATTACAAGCAGATCATTGATGATATTAAGGCACAAAATCCATCTGCAAAGATATTTATTCAGTCGGTACTTCCGGTAAGTAAAGCGGTATCGGATTCCGGCGGATATGTCAGAAATGATAAGATCGCGGAATATAATAAACGATTAGAGCAGCTTGCAGCGGATGAAGGTGCTACATTTGTGAATGTGCAGGAAGCGGTATCAACAGATGGAGTTCTGCCGGATGATGCGGCCACAGATGGAATTCATCTGAATAAGAAATATTGTGAAAAATGGCTCACATATCTGGAGGAACATACACTGGATAAATAAAAATATTAACAGAGGGAACAGAACGTGAATGAGCGTAGTATTTTAAGAAAAACGAAATATCAGAATGAACGTGCCGGTTATAAAAAGCAGGAATCACAAGATACGGGAATCCGGTCAACTATAGTGATACGATTTATTGAGGATAATCAGGAGAAGTTTTATCGGATGGCATTTGGCTATATGAAGAATGAACAGGATGCTTTAGATGCGGTTCATGATGCGGTCGTTAAGATACTGCAGAACCGGAGCCAGGTAAAAAGTCCGGAATACTTTGAAACATGGGCGTATCGTATACTGATCAATGAATGTCTGATGGCTTTGCGAAGGCAAAAAAAGGTTGTCTATCTGCAGGAGGATGATTCACTTGAAGACAGTACAGACAGGACGGGAAAGCAGGAGGAATATGTCGATCTGTATCATTCTATGGATCGGCTTCCGGCAAAATTGAAAACAGTCGTTCTTTTGCGTTTTTTTGAAGATATGCAATTTGACAAGATCGCAGAGGTTACAGGAGATAATATCAACACAGTAAAATCAAGGTTGTATAAGGCTTTGAAACTCTTAAAGCTGGATTTGGAGGTTTATGATGAAGTTTAATAAAGAGGAATATGAAAATATAAAAATCCCGGAACAATTGAATTCCATAGTTCAGGATGCGATAGAAGAAGGGCTGACGACAGAGAGCACAGGGATGTCGGATCAGAAGCCTGTTAATATATATACGAGACGGAAGAAACATATACTGCGTTATGCAGGAGAGGCCGTAGCTGCAATGTTTTTGATATTTGTGGTTCTGCTGAATGTATCTCCGACGTTTGCAAAGGCAGCAGCAGATACGCCGTTTATCGGTCCTGTGTGTCAGGTATTTACCTTCCGGGAATATGAATATGCGGATGAAGCCAAATATGTAAATGTGAAAGTTCCGCAGTTGAATAATACCGGAAATTCCGAACTGGAAAAGCGTGTGAATCGTGAGATAGCAAAGATGATCAACCAGGAAGTGGAAGCAAGTAAGAAGCGTGCGGAAGAAGAGTATAACGCTTATATATTAACCGGGGGAGATCCGAAGAACTTTATCCCATATGATATCGTTATTGACTATGAGGTCAAATGTCTGGATGAACATTATGTATCTTTTGTGATCAGTGAAAATGAGACCCGGGCAACCGGTTATTACCAGATGTTCTATTATAACATTGATCTGGATACAGGAAAGGATATTACATTAAAAGAATGGTTTGGCAGCAATTATAAGAAGATCATAGCCGATGAGGTTCAGAAGCAGATCAATACCTGGGACGACGAAAAGAAATTCTATCTCTGGGAAGATTTAGATCTGGAAGATTTGATCAATGAAGATACACAGTTTTATATCAATGACAAGGATCAGGTTGTGGTATTTTTTAATAAATATGAGCTGGGTGCAGGAGCAATGGGAACGCCGGAATTTATAATTGATGTATCAAAATAATATAAAATAAAAAGCTGTAAAGGAAGTGTGAAATCTTTATAAAAGAGATTGACATTTCCTTTTTTTCTGGCTATATTGTTCTAAAAGAAACTTAGCACTCTTATATAGCGAGTGCTAATAGCTTTTCCTGCATAAGCAATACCAAAAGCTGTGTCAACACAGGTCAGCGGCAATTGCTGCGATAATTTGCGAAACTTGGAAATAATACAGGAAAAGGCAGTACATATATGTAGAAATTACAGGTACCTGCCGGAAAGAGAGGAGACATATGAAAGAAGTAAAATCACCCAAGAAGCCGTTGATCTTCTATTATGGGATCGTGCTGGTCGTTCTTCTGGTTTTTAATATGTTTATTTATCCGCTTCTGATGAAGATACAGGTCAAGGAAGTAGATTACGGAACATTTATGAAGATGATCAATGAGAAAAATATTGGTGAAGTAGAGGTGGATGATTCTGAGATCATCTTCACAGACAAGGATAAGAACACATACTATAAGACCGGAGCTATGGATGATCCGGGACTGACGGAACGGTTATACGATGCCGGAGCGGTATTTTCAAAGAATGTCGATGAGACGGTATCACCGGTCTGGCATTTCCTGTTGACATTCCTTCTTCCGATCATTATATTCATCGGACTGGGTCAGTATTTCAGTAAGAAGCTGATCGAACAGGCGGGCGGTAAGAATGCGATGTCCTTTGGAATGGGCAAGAGCAATGCCAAGGTATATGTGCAGTCAACAAACGGTATCCGTTTCTCGGATGTCGCAGGAGAGGATGAAGCAAAAGAAAATCTGGCAGAAATCGTTGATTATTTGCACAACCCTGCGAAATATACGGATGTCGGTGCTTTGATGCCAAAAGGTGTCCTGTTAGTAGGTCCTCCGGGAACCGGTAAAACAATGCTTGCAAAAGCAGTTGCGGGAGAGTCCAATGTACCGTTCTTCTCGATGTCCGGTTCGGAATTCGTAGAAATGTTTGTAGGTATGGGTGCCTCCAAGGTCAGAGATCTGTTCAAGCAGGCAAAGGAAAAAGCACCATGTATCGTATTTATCGATGAGATTGATGCGATCGGTAAGAAGCGTGACGGACAGATTGGAGGAAATGATGAAAGAGAACAGACCTTGAACCAGCTCCTGACTGAGATGGATGGTTTTGAAGGAAACAACGGCGTTATCATCCTGGCGGCAACAAACCGACCGGAATCGCTTGATCCTGCACTTACCCGTCCGGGTCGATTCGACCGTAGAGTTCCGGTTGAACTTCCGGATCTGAAAGGAAGGGAAGCAATCCTTCAGGTACATGCCAGAAAGATTAAGGTTTCGGATGATGTGGATTTCCATACGATTGCAAGAATGGCAGCAGGAGCTTCCGGTGCAGAGCTGGCAAATATCGTAAATGAAGCAGCTCTTCGGACAGTACGGGCAGGCAGAACGATCGTTACAGAAGCAGATCTTGAAGAAAGCGTAGAAGTAGTTATCGCAGGATATCAGAAGAAGAATGCTGTTTTATCAGATAAAGAAAAGCATGTGGTTGCCTATCATGAGATCGGCCATGCGCTCGTAGCGGCCATGCAGTCGCACTCGGCACCGGTACAGAAGATCACGATCATTCCGAGAACCTCAGGTGCGCTCGGCTACACCATGCAGGTGGAACAGGGAGACAAATATCTGCTGACAAAAGAAGAACTGGAAAATAAGATTGCAACCTTTACCGGTGGACGTGCAGCAGAGGAAGTGATATTCGGTGAGGTTACGACCGGAGCATCGAATGATATCGAGCAGGCAACGAAGATCGCACGGGCGATGATCACCCAGTATGGCATGAATAATGACTTTGATATGGTTGCGATGGAGACGAGAAATAATCAGTATCTTGGTGGGGATACATCCCTTACCTGTTCACCGGAAACCCAGCGGGAGATTGACCGCAAGGTTGTAGAACTGGTGAAGGTTCAGCATGAAAAAGCGCGTAAGATTTTAGAGGAGAACCGAGAAAAGCTGGATGAACTGGCAGCCTTTTTATATGAGAAAGAGACGATTACAGGAGACGAATTTATGAGCATTTTACAGGATAAGAGGTGAGAATTATGAGGAAACGAACAGAATTTGGCTGGATGGAGCTGATACTGGGAATCATACTCACTATACTTGGTATCTTTACGATGATCCGTCCTGAAAGTATGTTGAACAGTATTGTCATCTGTTACGGAATCGTGGCAGCAGTCAGCGGTATAGCAGATATTATATTCTATGTAAAGATGGAGCGGCATATGGGAGTTGTACCGACAGTATCCCTGACCTCTGGCATCTTAAGTACCCTGCTTGGTATGATGCTGATCCTCTGTCCGGGAGCCACACAACGGTTAGTAATCTGGCTCTTTGCACTCTGGATCATTATGCACAGTATATCCAGACTGTCCCATATCAGCACAGTACGGTATTTTGCAGGTAACAGCTTCGGACTTGTATCCCTGTTGTTGAATATCATCGGTATCGTGATCGGAGTTATGCTTCTGATAGAACCGATTATGGCAGTTGTCGCATTCGGTTATCTGATCGGACTGTATCTGATCGTGCTTGGAATTGATAGTATTGCATCAGCACTCAGCAAAATGGGATCAGACTGGTAGGCGTGAATAATTCGAATCATAAAAAATACATTTCCAGTAGAATCTCGTCGAGAAATGATGTATGATTGTACTAATTGTTTGTTAAGGACGAAAGCAATCTCAAGGAGGAACTACAGTTGAATTTCTTAGAAGAAAGAATTGTAAAAGACGGAATTGTAAAAGAAGGAAATGTATTAAAGGTTGACAGCTTTTTGAATCACCAGATGGACATCCGGTTATTTGACCAGATCGGTGAAGAATTTAAGAAGCGTTTTGAAGGAACGCCGATCAATAAGATTCTCACGATCGAGGCATCCGGAATCGGGATCGCATGTGTGGCAGCGCGACAGTTTGATGTGCCTGTTATCTTTGCGAAGAAATCAAAAAGCATCAATATAGAAGGCGAAGTGTATGTGGCAGAGGTAGAATCCTTTACCCATAAATGTAAGAATCAGGTTATCGTGTCAAAGAAGTTCTTGAATCCGGACGACAATGTTCTGATCATTGATGACTTCCTTGCAAATGGCTGTGCCCTTCAGGGACTGATCTCTATCGTGACATCAGCCGGTGCAAATGTTGCGGGAATCGGTATCGTAATCGAAAAAGGCTTCCAGACCGGCGGACAGATCATCCGGAATCTGGGATATCATCTGGAATCCCTTGCAATTGTAGACGAGATGGATGCAGCGACAGGAAATATCATTTTCCGGGAGCAGTAGGAAGCAATGACAAAGGTTGTAAATCGTTTCCCGATCGTAGCCTTGTCCCAGAGGAGTAATTAAAGGAGTTTTTTATGGCAGAACAGAATGAGAAAGATTCTGTGCAGACAACCTCCGGCAGTGGAGAGCACAGAGAGAAAGATTTATCCATTATGGATTACAGTAAGACCTATGGAGGAATCTCCAAACGGTTTTCAAATGTAGCAAATGAGAAGATGGAGACACCGAAACCTGTTGCGATCGGAAGAGTTCTGATCGGACTTATGGCGGTGCTTCTGATATGGGCAAACTTCCAGCCGTTCGTTCAGGCGACTGTGGATGGAACAACAGAATCCGTCAATTTCCTGAGTGGAGACGGAATCCTTGTTATATTTTTTGCATTGATCACAAGTATTATAATGGTATTTAAAAATGCAAGAAAATGGACGTTACTTACAGCGATCCTGACTCTGGCTGTGATCATGATCGATCTGGTCAATACAATGGTTCAGATTAAGAATAATACCAATGGCGATATAGTCTATAGCCTTGGCTATGGAACCATCTTCCTGCTGATCGGTGCGATCGTTATGGTAGTCGGCGCAGCAATGATTCTGGTGACAGACTTGAAGAATAAGAAGAAATAATTAAAATATTTAATAATAAAAAGGCTTCCCACTGATGCATGGGCTATATCCTTTATTTCACAGAACACTTGCGTTCTATTTTTCACGTAACGGTACTAAGTTCACTGCTTATCGCAGTTCACTAAGGACCGACGTGAAAAAAGGTCTGTTCCATAAAGATATAAGCCCATACATTAGTGGGAAGCCTTTTTTTAATTTAACAGCCTAAACCCAGATATTTGCAGATCATATTCCAAAGATCTGAACAGTTACAATTCATACACATAATAAGATCCTCCTGTTGTAATTTATAAATGTATCGATCGAGTACAATGGAATTGTAATAATTCTGTAACATTTTCGCAATATGAAACGATTACCAGTTTGATTTTTAAATGTGGAAATATGCATGTAGTTTATTACAAAGACAGAAAAAGGCTTCCTGTTAATATTGCAGATATATCAAACCTGTTTGCAAAGTATTGTTTTGAGCAAAATGGACGAGAGTATTATTATTATGAAGCAAGCCTGCCCCCTCTGTGTAACTTCGAACTAAACTCGGTCCCCTCGTTAAGGTCTCAGTTTATTCGCGTTGGTACTTAGGCTGCGTATTTTGCAGCCTTATGTACCATTACGTCGAAGGTAGAGCGGAAGCGTCTTGCGGAATAATAGATGATACTCTTGTTCATTTTGATATAAATATTTGAGTGAACAGGTTTGATTTAGCTACATGGATCCTTTCAGGAAGCCTTTTTCGTATGTAAAAAACAAAAATTTCCACTTGAAAAATCGAACGTAAGTTCTTATAATAAACATATGTTCGAAATACAAGCAAATAAAACTATACAGGAAAAATTACATATACTGGCGGATGCGGCGAAGTATGATGTGGCATGTACATCCAGCGGTGTGGATCGAAAAGGAAAGGAAGAAATGCTCGGAAATGCACGATCCTGCGGAATCTGTCACAGCTTTGCATCAGACGGGCGCTGTATCTCTCTGCTCAAGATTCTGATGACGAATCATTGTATTTATGACTGCAAGTATTGCGTGAACCGAGTATCGAATGATGTCAAGCGTGCCACTTTTACGCCGGAGGAGATCTGTGAACTGACGATCGAATTTTATAAAAGGAATTATATAGAAGGGCTGTTCTTAAGCTCCGGTGTGATCCGTGATCCGGCATACACGATGGAGCAGATCTGTATAACCTTACAGCTCCTTCGTACAAAATACAGGTTCAACGGATATATTCATGTAAAGACGATTCCGGGTGCGCCGGATGAACTACTTGCGGCTGCCGGATTTCTGGCCGACCGCATCAGTGTGAATCTGGAGCTGCCGACTGCGGAGAGCCTAAAGAAGCTTGCTCCGAATAAGAGTTTCCAGACGATCATGACTCCGATGGGGAAGGTGCGTGATACGATCGCAGAGACAAGAACCCTGATAGGGAAAGATGCAAGAATGGAACGCAGTCTGGGGAATCGTTACCTGCCGGGAAGTATATTCGGGAAAGAACAGTTACGGCTGACCGGAGCACAGAGTAATGGAGGCGGCTCTCTTTGGAAGAAAGCTGCTTCCTTTGCTCCGGCAACTCAGGATACATGGAAGCCACGGGCATTTGCACCGGCAGGTCAGAGTACACAGATGATCATTGGGGCATCCGATGAGAGCGACTATACGCTGGTTCAGACGACACAGAAGTTATACCAGAACTATGATCTGAAACGTGTCTTTTATTCCGCCTATATTCCGGTAAATGAGGACTCGGCACTTCCGTCTCTTGCGACTCCGGTTCCGCTTCTGAGAGAACACCGACTGTATCAGGCAGACTGGCTGCTGCGGTTTTACGGATTTCAGGCAGATGAATTGTTGTCGGAGGAGCGACCGAATTTTAATGTCCGGATGGATCCGAAATGTGCCTGGGCGATCCGGCATCTGGAACAGTTCCCGATCGAAGTGCAGACAGCTTCTTATGATACGCTGCTTCGGGTGCCGGGGATAGGACCGAAATCAGCAGGCAGGATCGTAAAGGCGAGACGGTACGGACATCTGGAATTTGACCATCTGAAGAAGATGGGCGTGGTGTTGAAACGGGCGCATTATTTTATTACCTGTGGAGGACGGATGATGTATAAGATACCGATCGAAGAGCAGTATATTACCGGACAACTGATAGGCGAGCATGCAAAAGAAAACTGGCAGGTAGAGCATAAGGAAGAAGAATATAAGCAGTTATCCTTTTTTGATGCTCAGGGAGTATTTGGAGTTCCAAATTGATTTGTGGATAAATGTAAAATCCTATTTAAGAATAGACGATTGTATGAAGAAATATTGTCAGGATAGATTTTATAGATAGATGAGGATATAGATGGGAGAATGTAAATATGAGGATATTTACCTGTAAACATCAATTAGAAGATATGATGACCTGCATCTATGATGCATGGGTCTATGCACTCCGGGTCGGACATGATAAGGTGCAGTTACGGACGGAGCCGATCGTGCAGGCAACTTTATTTGACGAGTATGTCCATGTGGATGCCGATGCAGAAAAGACGGAAAAGGTTCTGCGTTCCGTTCGAAATAAGATTGGGATGCAGGCATATATCGATGTGTATTATGCCTGTCTGATGGAAGATGATGTACTGGACGATATCTACCGGTTTTTGCGGATCGGATTTCAGGCAGGACCAAGGGTGATCGGGATGCTTGCAGAGCCTCCGGTCAGCCGGATGCTGGAGATTCGGCGGGCAGTTGGAAATGAAATTCATCATTTTCGGGAATTTGCCAGATTCAATTCGATTGATAATAAGGTGTATGTCTGTCATCTGGAACCGAAGCATGATGTGATCTATCAGGTGGCAGAGCATTTTGCAGACCGGATGCCGGATGAATATTTTATGATCCTTGATGATAACCGGAAGTATGCGGTGATCCATCCGGGAAAACATTACTCAGGGCAGCAGGCAGATAGAAAAAGAGAGATTTCAGAACAGAACCGATATATGAAGGAAAAGGCTCAGAAGATGTATTTGCGGGAGTTGTCCGATGAGGAAATGAAGATGCTACGACAGACGGAATTATTGAAGGATGAATATACCGAACTCTGGAAGACCTTCTTTCATACGATTGGGATTGAACAGCGGAAGAATCCGACCTGCCAGCGGAATCTGATGCCGATATGGAAGCGGAAGCATGCGGTAGAATTCATGCAGTAAACAAAAAGAATAAAATTTACTAACTTTTAGTAAAAATTTAGCAAAAACTATTGATTAGTTTTTATTCTCGTGTATAATGATGATAGTGGTTATCGTAACAGAGAATCCGGTACCGATAAATGTTGTGATAACCGAAGATTAAGAATTTATTTTACAGGAGGATTATGATATGAAGATCTTAGTAACAGGTGGTGCTGGTTATATTGGAAGTCATACCTGCGTTGAATTATTAGAAGCAGGATATGATGTAGTAGTTGTTGACAATCTGTATAATGCGAGTCCGAAAGTAATTGGAAGAATAAAAGAGATAACAGGAAAAGACGTAACATTTTATGAGAAGGATATCCGTGATCTGGATGCAATGAATGAAATCTTTGCAAAAGAAAAGCCGGATACAGTAATTCATTTTGCAGGCTTAAAGGCAGTTGGTGAGTCTGTTCGTAAGCCACTCGAATATTATGAGAATAACATTGCGGGTACATTAACACTTTGCAAGGCAATGCGCGAGAATGGATGCAAGAACATTATCTTTTCATCATCTGCAACCGTATATGGCAATCCTGCATTTATTCCGATCACAGAGGAATGTCCAAAGGGTGTCTGCACAAATCCTTACGGCTGGACCAAGCATATGCTTGAGCAGATCCTGACAGATATCCACACAGCAGATCCGGAATGGAATGTAATCCTGCTTCGTTACTTCAATCCAATCGGAGCACATAAGAGCGGACTGATCGGAGAAGATCCAAAGGGTATTCCAAACAACCTGCTTCCTTATGTAGCACAGGTAGCGGTAGGAAAGCTTCCTTGTCTTGGTGTATTCGGTGATGACTATGATACACCGGACGGAACAGGTGTCAGAGATTATATTCATGTTGTAGATCTTGCCAAGGGTCATGTAAAAGCGATCAATAAGATCAAAGAGAATCCGGGTGTAAAGATTTACAATCTGGGTACAGGAAAAGGATACAGCGTTTTAGATGTTGTTAAGGCATTTGAGAAGGCATGCGGCAAGAAGATTCCTTATGAGATCAAGCCTCGTCGTGCAGGCGATATCGCAACCTGTTATTCTGATGCAACTCTTGCTAAGAAAGAACTTGGCTGGGAAGCAGAATACGGAATTGATGAGATGTGCGCAGATTCATGGAGATGGCAGAGCATGAATCCGGATGGCTATGGTGCATAATGAAAATATTCAGTAAATAAGTAACAGACAGGCAATTGTAAACGTGCCGGAATACAGGGCATAGAGAAGATACAATTGCCTGTTTGTTTAAGATAGAAAGGGGTTAGTTTATATGGCTGAATATACAGCTTCAAAGACCAGATATACAGAGACAGAAGGAACGGATTTTTACCGTCATTGCGGTAAAAGTGGTCTGATGCTTCCTCCGATCGCACTTGGTCTCTGGCATAATTTCGGTAGTGTAGATAATTATGAGAATATGAAACAGATGTGCTTTACCGCATTTGATCACGGAATCACACATTTTGATCTGGCAAATAATTACGGTCCGGTATATGGAAGCGCAGAGGAAAACTTCGGCAGAATCCTCCGGGAAGAAATGAGTGCTTACAGAGACGAGATGGTGATCAGTACAAAAGCAGGATTTGATATGTGGGAAGGTCCTTATGGCAACTGGGGCAGCCGCAAATACCTGATCGCGAGTCTGGATCAGAGCTTAAAGAGAATGGGACTTCCATATGTAGATATCTTCTATCATCATCGCATGGATCCGAACACACCATTAGAAGAAACGATGGAAGCACTTGCACAGATCGTAAGAAGCGGTAAGGCTTTATACGTAGGTCTGTCGAATTATGACGGCCCGACGATGGCGAAAGCAGAGCGGATTCTGGATGAACTGCATTGTCCGTTTATCATCAATCAGAATCGTTACAATATTCTGGATCGGACAGTTGAGAAGAACGGACTACTGAAGCAGACATATGCATCCGGAAGAGGACTGATCTGCTTTTCTCCACTGGCACAGGGTATGTTAACCGATAAATATCTGCAGAATATTCCAAAGGACAGCCGGGTGGCAAGAGACGGACGGTTCCTTCATGAGGATCAGGTCGTATCGATGCGTCCGCTTCTGACAGAGTTAAATGATATTGCAGCAGGCTATAATATGAGCTTGTCAGAGCTTGCGATTGCATGGCTGCTGAACAAACCGGAGGTTACAACCGTTTTGATCGGTGCATCGAAGCCGGAACAGATACTCAGTAATCTGAAGGCTGCTGAGAAGCAGAGAACAACCGAGATGGAAGCAGAGGAACTGGCACTGATCGAAAAGGCGGTCAACCTTTATCACGCATAGAGGATAAGTGTTATTTGACTTCACTTCAAAAAAGAATATAATATAAAAGACAGTTCTGAAAAGTATTTTCTGACAGAGAATGCTTTTGAAAGTATTGACGGAACAGAACGGATCATATTGTATGTTATTTTGAAAGAGGAAGACGGTATTGCAGGCACATCAGACAGATTTCTCAAGTGGAAATGTATATAGAAATATTATAGAAGTAGCTGTACCAATGATTCTGGCACAGCTACTTAATCTTTTATATAACGTGGTTGACAGGATCTACATCGGACGGATCCCGGAAGTCGGTACAACTGCACTGACAGGGGTAGGTCTGTGCTTTCCGATCATTTCACTGATCACCGCCTTTACCTATCTGTATGGAAATGGAGGTGCACCGCTTTGTTCCATGGAACGCGGTAAGGGTAATGATGAAGAAGCAGAGCATCTGATGGGAAATGCTTTTACGTTATTGATCGGAACAGGAATTGTATTGACGATTATCGGGCTGATCTTTTATAAGCCGATTCTTTATCTGTTTGGTGCAAGTGATGATACATTCCCATATGCAGGCTCCTATATTCAGATCTATCTGCTGGGAACGGTATTTGTCATGGTATCGGTAGGAATGAATCCGTTTATCAACAGTCAGGGCTTTGGAAATACAGGGATGATATCGGTTCTGATCGGAGCAGTTTTAAATATAATACTGGATCCTATATTTATCTTTGTTTTAAATCTGGGAGTAAGAGGAGCGGCTATTGCGACGATCATTTCTCAGTTTTGCTCGACAGTATGGGTACTTGTATTCCTGACCGGAAAACGGGCAGTGCTTCATTTGAAATGGAGCTGTATGTGGCTGCAGTGGAAACGGGTTTTGCGGATCATCAGTCTGGGAGTATCCAGCTTTATCATGGCATTTACAAACAGTCTGGTACAGGTTGTATGTAATGCGACACTTCAGGTCTATGGTGGGGATATCTATGTGGGCGTTATGACCGTGTTGAATTCCGTGCGCGATATCTGTACACTTCCAGTTATGGGTATTACAAATGGTGCATCTCCGGTCATGAGCTTTAATTATGGAGAAGGGGCATATGAGAAGGTACGGAAAGCCATCCGTTTCCTGACTATATTATGCGTAACCTATACTTTTGCGGCATGGGGCATTCTCAGATTGTTCCCGGAGCCGTTTATCCGTATATTTAATCATTCACCGGAACTGATCGCAAAAGGGGTTCCGGCATTACATATATATTTCTTTGGATTTTGTTTTATGGCATTGCAGTTTACCGGACAGAGTGTGTTCCTTGCGCTTGGAAAGGCGAAAAAGGCTACCTTCTTTTCTCTGCTTCGGAAGGCGTTTATCGTAGTGCCGCTTACCATTCTGCTTCCGAAAATCGGAAATCTTGGAGTGGATGGTGTATTCTGGGCAGAGCCAATCTCGAATCTGATCGGCGGATGTGCCAGCTTCTTTACAATGTGTGCCACGGTGTTGCCTGAATTAAAGCATGAAAAAGCTCGATTAAAAATATAAACGACCGGATAGTCAAATGCCTGTAAGAACAGGATATGATTATCCGGTCATTTTATCTGATAGAATTATTTACTCGATCTCTCGTAGTGCCTTTCTGAACTGGAAGAAGAACAGGATGGCGGTGAAGGTTACGGCGATCAGGTCTGCGATCGGTTCTGCCATGTAGACAGCCATTGTCTTATCTGCGGTGTAGATATGCGGCATAATGAAGACCAATGGGATCAACAGGACGAATTTACGCATGATCGCAACGATGATGGATGCCGGAGCGTTGCCGAGAGCATTGAATGTCATTTGGCAGGAGATCTGGATTCCAAATAAGAACATAACCGCAAGGTAGTATCTAAGTGCATCCTTGGTAAATGTGATCAGGGCTGTATCCGGGGTAAAGATGGATGCAAAAACCTGAGGAAAACATATAATGCAAAGCCATAATAAAACAGAATATGTCAGGCTGACCTTCAGCAGAAGTTTGAATGCATCCTTTACTCTGGATGCATTTTTTGCACCATAGTTATAACTGATGATCGGCTGAGCACCCTGGCCAAGTCCCTGAAGTGGGAGCATGGCGAACTGCATGACGCTGGTAAGGATCGTCATAGCACCGACGGCCATATCTCCGCCATATTTCAGAAGGGAGGAGTTGAAGCACACGGATATGATACTTTCACTTCCCTGCATGATAAAGACGGCAGAACCGAGTGCCAGACATGGCAGGATATAGGAGGCCTGCAAACCGAGGTTTTTCACACGGATGCGGAGAGTTGTCCGCTTGCCGAAGAGGAAGCTTAAGACCCAGATGCAGGAACAACCCTGAGAAATGATCGTTGCAAGGGCCGCGCCTTTTACTCCCATATGAAGTGCAAAGATAAAGATCGGGTCTAAGATGATATTCGCGATCGCACCGATCAGTACGGACAACATACCTTCTTTGGCGAAGCCCTGTGCAGTGATAAATGCATTCATACCCAGAGTGAGCTGTACAAAGATTGTGCCGATGGCGTAGATATTCATATATGAGGTTGCATAGTTAATGGTATTCTTACTTGCACCGAATGCCAGAAGCAGGTCGCGATTCCAGATCAGAAGAACAGCAGTCAGTATAACGGATAAGATGATCTGCATGGTAAAACAGTTACCGAGGATTTTCTCGGCATCGTCTTTTTTATTTTTGCCCATATAGATGGTAGCTCGTGGAGCACCGCCATTTCCGACCAGAGCCGCGAAAGCGGAGATGATCATGATAAGGGGCATACAGACACCGACACCGGTAAGTGCCAGTGAACCGTTTTGTGGGATATGACCGATGTAAATACGATCAACGATGTTATACAGCATATTGATCATCTGTGCGGCGACTGTAGGAAGTGCGAGCTTTGCCAGTAATTTGCCGATCGGTTCTTTTGCCAGAAATTCCCGGTCGGATGAGCCTGCGTTGTGGGCAATCCGGTTCGGTTGGTTGCTTCTTCCGTTTTTCGATATGGATTCTCCGCCGGTTGGTGGTGAAGCTTTTGATGTGTTGTTTGGAGAATCGGTTATGCTGTAGGTTTGTGTTTGTTTCTTCATGTATATTCCTCGTTCCTTTGATTGATGTTTTATATTGTATAAAAGTTAATTGCGATATGAGCTTGCCTGAATATAGTATTGTCCGAACTGCCCGGTATTCAGGCAGCAGTGTTGTGATCATATTATTTTAAATGTGATAACACGTTGTCATACAAACGCTTGTTATAGGATGCAAAATTCTTCTTTTCGTCATCTGAAAAACCTTCAAAGATGCAGGAGATCAGTTCGTCCTGCTTTTTCTCGATCGCATGTATAACAGGAATTGATCTATCGGAGAGCTTCAGATGAATGATTCGTTTATCATTTGTGTCCGGATGTCTGGTCAGATAGCCTTTGTCGGTGAGAGAATCAATGGCTGTGGATACATTTCCACGCTGTAGCATACGAAACTCTACGATATCTCTGGCAGTATCATGTGCCGGATTATTGTGTAAAAAAGTAATGATGATAACTTCAATCCGTGAAAGCTTATAGTCTGTCCGGATGCTTTCAAGATATTTTTCCTGAAGCTTCATCAGACTTTTTGTCATATCAAAAATATTGGATGGCGGTTGAATAGTCATATGTATTCCTCATTTTCATAAAGTTCTTTTTAGAACTATTATAACTTCAAAAATGAAAGAGTCAACCCATATATATAATTTTTATAGAAAGAGGAAAACGCAGTCAGGGTGTTATCTGGGACAAAATCTAAAGGCAAAAATATTATTGACAGAGAAAAAATAATAGATATACTAAAATTTGTACGCACAGATAGGATAGCTAAGTATAAAATTTTATTGCATACCGGATCACCTGTATTGCAGAGTTACATATAGAAATAGGATAATCAGAGGATAATATGCCGCAGATAAACGAGAAAACATGGATAATTATAGCAGTAGTAATTGCGCTTATAGGATCGCTGATCTACAATATCATTTCAGCAAAAAAGCTGAAAAAGAAAAGACAACAGTTTACAAGAAGTATTCAGTCTTCGTATACGCATATGAAGACGATCGAGGATACCAATAAAAAGATATATGAGATTTCAAATGAGATCAATGAACTGATCAGAGAACAGAAAGACACCAAAGGATATATAGAAAAAAAGAAGAAGGAGATCGAACAGATCAGACAGATGATTGTGACAAATGACACGATCCTTGACTGCACGATCTCAGATAAGCGGGATCTTGCAACAGAAAAACAGATCGCATTTACCTATAATATCCCGACCGGTTTACCGGAGATTCAGATGGAAGATGTCGACAAGATCCGTCTGTTTGCCAATCTGTTAGACAATGCGATAGAAGCAGCCGAGTCTGTACCGGCACAGGATATAAATGGGAAAAATAAAAGATACATACATATATCGATATTGAATCGTGGAAGCAACTTCTTTGTTACCATTGAAAATTCCAAAAGAACGGAGATTTCTGTTACAGAAAATCAATTCCATACAACAAAAATCGATGCAGAAAACCATGGCAGGGGTGTCCGGATTATCCGTCAGATCGTCGCCAAATACGATGGCACGGTCGAGTTTACCGACAAGGGCGATACCTTCGAAGTCGCGGTTATGTTGTAAATGGCATCTTTTTTGTTCGTAAAAGAGTTTCATCTGTGATATACTAAATCCGTTGCCACCCCTATATAGGCACAGAAAGGGGGGTTGACTTACGGAAGTGTTAGTATCGTTTATTATCTCTGTTATGGCAAGTGTAGTTGCCTACTACATATGCAAATGGTTGGACGGAGACAAATAATCGGCAACCAGCCTAAGGTTTAAGCCACCTTTGCCGAAACGGAATAGAAAAAGCCATGAGTGGCATCTCATGGCTTTTTTGTTGCCCTTACGGACTGTTAATATCGTTTTTGCCTAAACACAATATATCATATGCTCCGGTTAAAATCAAGTATTCCCTTTTTTATCAGAAATATTGTTATTTGCAGAATTTTATTTTCTGAAACATATGAAAGCAACTAGATAGTGAGAATAGAACGGGAGTGTTCTGCGGCATGAATGGATACAAGCGCATGTCATATAGTTGTCTTGTCGTTAGTTTACAACATAGCGTGCTCGGAAATGTATTTCAGGTAGGCGGCTTTGATCGGCTTGGCGTAACGCCTGCCGACAGGCAGTTTAACACCGTCAGTCAGTTCAATCTCCTGTGAGGCGGCATTTTTAACATATTCAAGATTCACCACAAAAGAACTGTGGCATTGTGAGAAACAGGCAGGAAGACGCTTACTTACAGCCTGAATGGATTCGTATACTTTGTACGATTTTTGTTCATTTGTATAGATAATGATCTCCCGCCCGATTCGTTCGATATATGTGATCGAATCGCAGGGGAGTGTATAGCGTTTGCGATTGGAAGTAATATCCAGAAATCGAGTCTTGCGTTCGACAGTAAGCCGGACTGCTTTATCGAGGGCTTTTGGCAGATATCTTTGTATGGAATCCTTCGTAACATAATATATATGACGGACTTCATAAGAGTCAGAGATATAATCGGTATGGCTGGTAAGAAAAATAACTGCACATTGCGGGCATCGTTGGTTGATCGCAGAAGCGAGGTCGATACCATTTAATTCGCCCATCTCAATATCTAAAATGGCAATATCATAGTCGAGCATATCATTTTCAAGCAACTTCTTTAGTTCTTCCGGTTTGTAAGGATTGATCACGGATGTAAATGCTGTGTAAGTATTCAGACAGGAATGTACGAAGGTTGTTGTTTCTTTTAATTGTAAATCCGAATCATCGCATAATAAAAGTTTTAAGTCCATATTTGTTGCCCCCTGCAAATAGTAATTCCCAAGAAGAATTATTTCTAATTAACTGGTAATATTATAGTAAATTTGTTAATATAAGACAAGAAAAAAGTCAGAAAATGGATGCGGGATACAGTGGCCGGAACATAGAAGGTGAGATAATAAATGAACATATGGACATTCCTGCAGGTGCTCGGAGCAGCCCTGATCACGGCATTACAATTTAATATTTATCTGGGTGCTTATATGGGAATGGATCGTGGAAGAAGAGACCGGATCTATCTGGGATTGAATATTTTAAATATGTTTTTCCTCCGCGTTTTAATAAATACAAGTATACAGCTTGATGCACCGGTATGGTTTCGCACCATCGTCTATACTTTTGGATTTGCGATGATGCTTGTAGGTGTCGTATTATACCGTAAAGAGCGCATGGTTATAAATTTGGTATCATTTATGGTGGGTATTATGACATTTGATCTTGTTACGGTGACGATGTCAGCAGTGATCGAGGAGCTGTTTGGATATGCATATAATGATACACCGGTATTATACAGTGCAAAGGCATTGCTTGTCTGGCTTGGGGTAGAAGCCTTGCGTGAGGGCCTAGGAACGATCATTGAAGTCTGGTTTATGCGGACATTTATGCCATACGGGAAGTTCCGGAGACAATCATTTGCCAGAAGCATGGTGTGGATTCTGGCTGTTGGAACCGGATATATGATGTTGGTCGTGTATTTTGTGACTATGGTAAAAGAGGTTAATCTGATGTCACAGTTTATAGCACTGGGAATCTGGGCATCTGCTTTTATAGTTACGTATCATCTGTATACGATCGTATATAATAGCTATCAAAGAAAAATGATACGTTTTCTGGAAGCAAAGATGAAGCAGCAGAAAGAGGATTATGAGAAGCTTCTGGCTGATTACAACAGGCTGCGGGATATCAAGCATGATCTGTATAATTATGTGCATATACTTGATCTGGCAGGAGATGTCCGGAAGGAACAGGAGCAGATCAGACAGTTACAGGAGGATCTGAAACCGGGAAAACAGAAGGAGTATATAAAATACACAGATCATTCAATCCTGAATCTGGCATTAAATAATGTTACATCTGTCTGTGAGGGTGCAGGTATTCATCCGGAAGTTGCAGCAGAAGAAATTCAGATTGATACAAATGTAGAACTCGACATGGGATATCTGATCGAGCGGATGGTACATAATGTTATTTTGTTGAATGAAGATCAGGGAGAGAATAAGCAGGATTCCATATCAGAGTCATTGCCCCGGACACTTCGGATTCAGATCGCACCATCGGAATCCTCAGATGGAAATATTCAGGTTGTGCTTAAGGGTATCGGACTTCGCATGAAGGGTATTGAGATGAATTCAGATAACAGAAAGGAGATACGGAATAATAAGCAGATCATCCAGTTTATTATGGAGCGGCATGAGGGATTCCAGTGGAATAACAGGAAAGAATCTCATCTGTATCTGACCGCATGAGCAGAGACCCGTATCCGGAATTTGTAGAAATATGTCGATTACGACGGAAACATTGCAGATTACGACAGGTTTATTGTATCTGATAAATGTTTTGATATAATAACTTCATAGATATATCGAAAACCGATATATTATTGAGTGGGAAAGTTCATAATATATGCATTTATGTCAGAGAGGACATATATTTTTCAGCCCAATCAGCTCTCCTTGCTGCAAGATTGTGGAAACTCAGAATGAGTGCAGTAGATTATGGTTGCAAAATATGAAAAGCATACATTGGAACGGATGAAGGAAGATTTGATAGTTGTACCGAGAAACGCAGGTATCAGGTCTTCTTTTTTTAGCCTTTTACCATGCCTTAACCGTAAAACGTGCTACAATATATATTGTGACAGTTTAGAATATGCATATATAATAATGCTTGTCAAAATTGATTGAAATGGATACGATTGTTATAACAGATTACAAAAAGATACAGCGGAGAAAATGATGAACAGATTCCTGAATTTTACAAAGAATTTTTTAATTACGGCAGCGATATTGGTATGTGGATTTTTGTTGTCCCTGTTTATGCAGAAGGAGTGGGGAAATCAGACTTTGATACCCTCTATTTTTCTGTTGGATGTATTTCTGGTATCCGTTGTCACAGATGGTTTCTTATATGGTGCGGTCGCATCTGTCATCAGCATTCTGGCGGTAAATTATGCATTTACATTTCCTTATTTTAAGATTAATTTTACGATTCCGGAAAATATGATCTCTGCCGTTATCATGATAGCTATTGCAGTTATTACCTGCGGATTTACAAATAAGCTGAAGAGTCAGGAACAGTTAAAGGCAGAGAGTGAGCAGGAGAAGATGCGGGCAAACCTGCTCCGATCCGTATCCCATGATTTTCGGACACCGCTTACAACGATTTATGGTGCAAGCTCTGCAATGTTAGATGACAAGAATGAATTTACGGAGGAGCAGAAGAAAAGTATGCTTCGCGGAATCAAACAGGATGCGCAATGGCTGTCACGAATGGTTGAGAATATGTTATCGATTACCAGACTGGATGGAAAAAATGTTAAGATCATTAAGATCCCGATCGCGCTGGATGAGCTGTTAGATTCTGTCCTGGTTAAGTTCAATAAACGGTATGAAGATCAGAATGTTGAGATTGACATTCCGGATGAACTGATCATGATTCCGATGGATGCGATCTTAGTCGAGCAGTTGATCCTGAATCTATTAGAAAATGCAGTTCAGCATGCAGAGGGAATGAGTAAGCTTGGGCTTCGTGTATATACGAGTGGGCATTTTGCAGTATTTGAGATCCGGGACAACGGATGTGGTATTCCGGTTGACAAGGTAAAGGATATATTTGCAGGGAAGCTGGTTTATGGTGAATCAGGACTTGACAGCAGTAAGAAAAATGCAGGGATCGGATTGTCGGTATGTACCACGATCGTAAAAGCCCATGGTGGTGAGATCTCTGCGGAGAATCTGCAGGATGGCGGTGCTGTTGTGCGGTTTACATTGGATATGGAGGAAACTGAGAATGATTAATAACAGATATAAGATATTGATAATTGAAGACGAAGAACATATTAATAATCTGATCAGTGCGCTGATGGAAGCAAATGGATATCAGGCTGTTTCCGCATATTCCTGTCGGGGGGGACAGATGATGTTTGCATCCCATCGTCCTGATCTGGTCATTCTGGATCTGGGATTGCCGGATCGGGATGGAATGACATTTTTAAGGGAAGTGCGGCAATCATCATTTACACCGATCATCGTTTTATCGGCACGTTCTGATGAGAGGGATAAAGTAGAGGCACTCAATGAGGGTGCAAATGATTATGTAACCAAGCCATTCAGTTCAAATGAACTGGTAGCAAGGGTACGTTCAGCACTCCGTATCGCTACGCATCGGGCAGAGGACGGATTGCGGCCGGGTGGAAGGTTCGAGGTTGGAGAGTTGGTTATCAATTATGATGCAAGACTGGTTACGATTGCCGGAAATGAAGTGAAGCTGACACAGACAGAATATAATATTGTAGCGTTGTTATCCGAGCATGCAGGTAAGATGCTGACCTACAGTTTTATCATCAACGAGATCTGGGGATATAATGATTCGGGAAGCCGGAAGAAGCTGCAGGTGAATATGGCGAATATCCGAAAGAAGTTCGGTGCAGTTCCCGGTAAGGAGAATTACATAACGAATGAATTAGGGGTCGGATACCGGATGTGTGATTCATAGAAAAGGGCCTTGAAACTCTACAGCGTTCTGTCGCGGAGATGGCTCTTGTTATAAATAACGTGCTGCGATTTCTGTTCACTGCATATGCCTGATTCGTAAATACTCCTGTGCTAACTCGCGTTCGGTTGAGCGGAGCACTCGTATTTACCGGCAATGTGCAGTTCACAACGAAATCTCGCAGTGTTATTTTATAACAAGAGCAGCCATCAGAGGCAGAGTGCTGTAGAGTTTTTTGTATAATTAGATAATTGACTATAAGAGAAAGATTTTATGTTTTTTTAATATAAAATACAGGAAGTGGTGTTGACACATTCTTTTTTTTGAACTAAAATGTAGCGTGCTACACATGAAGAAAGATGTATAGTATGTATAAGATATGCAAGCTATATAACATTAAATGTAAGAGCATTTTCCGGAAATTATACATAGCTGTAAATAAAAGAAAGGAACCGTAATGGAACAGGAAAAGGATATGGATGCAGATCGAAAGCTGCCGTGTGGTCCGGAGAAGGACATCGGTTATTATATTAAGCGGATCAATGATAAGCTGAAGGCCGGATTTGACGCATATTTATGTGACGTGGATCTGACCAGTTCACAGGCAAGAGTGATTGAATATGTGTACTGGAATGGTGGAATGGTGACACAGAAGGAGATCGAGGTATTTCTGGATGTAGCGCATCCGACAGTTGTCGGCATCGTGAACCGTCTGGAAAAGAAAGGTTATCTGAACTGCCATCTGGATGAGAATAACAAACGAAATAAGATGGTATGCAGCACTTGTGAAGCTGAAAAACTGCTCAATAAAATGTATGAAGGCAGGAGAGCTGCGGAACAGAGACTGCTTCATTCTTTTTCAGAGAATGAGGTGGCGCAGGCGAAAAAGCTACTTGAAAAATTATATGAAAATATCAGATAAAGAAAGAAGGAGGACGTATGATCAGAAAATTATTAAAAAGTTTGCGGGAATATAAGAAGCCGACACTGCTTACGATATTCTGTGCAGCAATTGAAGTAGTATTTGAGATTTTAATTCCACTTTGTATGTCTGATCTGTTGGATTTTGGTATCGAAGGTGGGAAGATGAGTATTGTCGTAAAGGATGGAACATGGCTGATTGTGCTTGCAGCCTTACAGCTTTTAACAGGTGTGCTTGCAGCAGTTCTCGGTGCGAAAGCGTCAGCAGGATTTTCCGCAAATCTGCGACAGGATATCTATGATAATGTCCAGACATTTTCATTTTCTAACATAGATAAGTTTTCCACTTCATCTATCGTAACAAGACTGACCACTGATGTAACGAATATTCAGAACGCATATCAGATGATCATTCGTATCGCAGTCAGAGGCCCGATCATGTTGATCTTTTCCGTGATCGTTTCCTTTACGATCAATGCAAAGCTGGCATGGATATTCCTGATCGTTATTCCGTTTATGGGATTCGGTCTGATATTTATAGCAGCCAAGGTACACCCGATCTTCGAACGGGTATTCCACAAATATGATGGATTAAACAATATCGTTCAGGAAAACGTAAAGGGAATGCGGGTTGTCAAATCCTTTAATTCCCAGGAAGCCGAAATCGGCAAATTCAAACATGCATCAGGCGACATCTATAAGAATTTTGTAAAGGCAGAGAGGATACTGGCATTTAACTCACCTTTGATGCAGTTCTTCATGTATGGCTGTATGATCGCGATTTCATGGATCGGTGCAAAAGCCATCGTGGCAAGTGGAAATAACGAAGCACTCGGACTTACGACCGGTAAGCTGACTGCACTTATCACATATGCGATGCAGATATTGATGGCACTTATGATGTTATCGATGGTATTTGTCATGATCGTGATATCCAGATCTTCAACGGAACGTATCGTTGAGGTGCTTGAGGAGACCACCACGATACAGAATCCGGAGAATCCGGTTGAGACAGTTGCAGATGGTTCGATTGTCTATGACCATGTGGATTTCTCTTACAGCAAGCGTGCAGATAAGAAAGTTATTGACGGAGCAGATCTTAAGATCCGATCCGGTGAGACCATTGGTATTATCGGTGGAACCGGTTCATCAAAGTCTTCCTTTGTCCAGTTGATCCCTCGTCTGTATGATGTGACAGGCGGAACCCTTATGGTCGGCGGTGTGGATGTCCGCAAATATGATCTGCAGGTGCTTCGTGATGCGGTTGCAATGGTTCTTCAGAAGAATGAACTGTTTTCGGGAACGATAAAAGAGAACCTCCGTTGGGGAAATGAACAGGCAACGGATGAAGAAGTAAAAGAAGCCTGCCGTCTTGCCTGTGCGGATGAATTCGTTCAGGCGATGCCGGATGGATATGATACCTACATCGAGCAGGGTGGAACAAATGTCTCCGGCGGACAGAAGCAGCGTCTTTGTATTGCGCGAGCACTCCTTAAGAAACCGAAGATATTGATCCTCGATGATTCGACCAGTGCGGTTGATACGAAGACCGATGCGATGATCCAGAAAGCATTTGCCGAATATCTGCCTGACACGACCAAGATCATCATTGCGCAGAGAATTTCCTCTGTCCGGCATGCAGATAAGATCGTGGTTTTGGATGATGGTAAGATCATGGATGTAGGTACACATGAAGAATTGATCGTAAAGAGTCCGATCTACAGAGAAGTATATGAATCACAGCAGAAGGGAGGCGGTCAGGATGAGTAAACAGAAGAAACAGATGAACGCACCCGACAGAGAGCAGGGCAGCAGGATCAATAAAGATACAGCCAAACGGCTGCTGTCCTATATCGGAGCATATAAGAAGACGCTGGTTGTTGTATTTATCTGCATTATCTTAAGTGCACTTGCAAGTGTAGCGTCGGCAATGTTTATCGAGATACTGATCGATGATTATATCACACCGATCCTTGCAATGGATCATCCGGTCTATACCGGGCTGATCAAGGCACTTTTCATGGTCGGTATTATCTACCTGATCGGTGTATTTTCTACATGGTTTTATAACTACCTGATGGTAGGAATCGCACAGGGAACTCTGAAAACCATACGAGATGAGATGTTTGAGAAGATGCAGAGCCTGCCGATCCGTTATTTTGATACGCATACACACGGAGATGTCATGAGCTGCTATACCAACGATACCGATACGCTCCGCCAGATGATCGCACAGTCCCTTTCACAGATGATCTCATCGATCTGTATGGTTGTTGCGGTATTCTGCTGTATGCTATATCAGAGTATTTATCTGACACTGATCGTTGTCGTGATGCTGTTCTTCATCATGAAGCTGGTGAAGGTCATCGGTGGCAAGAGCGGATTTTATTTTATAAAACAGCAGCAGACGCTTGGTGCGTTAGATGGATATATTGAGGAAATGGTCAATGGTCAAAAGGTTGTTAAGGTGTTCTGCCATGAAGAAAAAGCCAGAGAAGATTTCCGGAAGAAGAATCAGGAATGGCAGCAGGCAGCAGCCGGTGCAAATGGTTATGCAAGCGGAATGATGCCGATGATGAATGCACTTGGTTATGTGCAGTATGTAGTCGTAGCGGTTGTTGGTGCATGGCTTGCGATCTCCGGTGCAACAAATCTGACGCTGGTCGGAACGAATACAGCCACCCTTGGTATGATCGCATCCTTCCTCACGTTGTCGAAGAACTTTACCAATCCGATCTCGCAGCTTTCGAATCAGTTCAATGCGATCGTAACGGCGCTTGCAGGCGCGGAACGTATCTTTAAGCTGATCGATGAAGAACCGGAGGTGGATAATGGTTATGTAACACTTGCAAATGTCAAAGAGGAAAATGGTGAGCTGGTGGAAGTGAAAGAACGAACCGGAATCTGGGCATGGAAGCATCCGCATGAGGATGGCAGTCTTACTTACCAGAAATTAGAGGGCGATATCGTTCTGGATCATGTGGATTTCAGCTACAATCCGGACAAACAGATCCTGCGTGATGTGACGCTCTATGCGAAACCGGGTCAGAAGATCGCATTTGTAGGTGCGACCGGAGCAGGAAAAACGACGATCACCAATCTGATCAATCGTTTCTATGATATAGACGATGGTAAGATCCGGTACGACGGAATCAATATTAATAAGATCCGCAAGAAGGATCTGCGGGCATCTCTCGGTATCGTATTACAGGAAGTCAATCTGTTTACCGGAACGGTTATGGAGAACCTGAAATATGGAAATCCAAATGCCACGGATGAGGAATGTATCGCAGCCGCCAAGCTTGCAAATGCGCATAACTTCATTATGATGCTGCCAAATGGTTATGACACGGTGCTTGCCGGAGATGGAAGCGGATTGTCACAGGGACAGCGGCAGTTGATCTCGATCGCAAGAGCAGCCGTATCCAATCCGCCGGTTATGATACTGGATGAAGCAACCTCATCGATTGATACGAGAACGGAGGCAATGGTTCAGCAGGGCATGGATCGGCTGATGGAAGGCAGAACCGTATTTGTCATTGCACATCGTTTGTCTACAGTTAAGAATTCGGATGTTATCATGGTACTGGATCATGGCGCGATCATTGAACGTGGTACACATGAGGATCTGATCGCAAAGAAAGGAACTTATTACCAGCTTTATACCGGAGCATTTGAATTGGAGTAAATTATAGTAAAAACTCTACTGTTACCTGCCTCTGGTGGCTGCTCTTATTATAAATAACGTGCTGCGATTTCTGTTCACTGCACATGCCTGATTCGTAAATACTCCTGTGCTAACTCGCCTTCGGCTGAGCGGAGCACTTAGTGAAGACGAGCGTTAGCGCGAAGTCTGAGGTTAGTGTAGCTTACGCTGATCTGGCAACAACGAAATCTCGCAATATTATTTTATAATAAGCATAATACCCAGCCCTAGGAAGCAGTAGAGTTTTTTGCTATTTTTAGGCAGGCGGTAAATGGTAGATAGCGTATTGATTATAGCATGACTAGGTTTGCTATAAGAGAAAGTTATAACGAATTTTAATATTTATGTATTGTATTTTAGTTGGAATTTGTTATATAATTCATACATTCCAAATAGGAATAGTAAGATAATGATGCGCAGAAACAAAAATTGTATTAAGTTTGAACACTTCGGATTACCAAGACAGAGGCATTTGAGTCCGCCGGTCCTTAGGTGGCGCTGTAAGCGGCAGCTTAGTACCGTTGCAGGACGAAACGAGCGGAAGCGTCCTCTGATTGGTAATGCCGAAAGTGTTCAAACATGATGATATTACGTTACGGCATTAGTAAAATATAAGAAGGAGGAAATGCCATGCGACAGGTATTATGCTTTGGTGATTCAAACACATATGGTTATGTGCCGGGAACGGCAGAACGCTATGACTGGGATACCAGATGGACCGGAATCGTAGGAACCGGACTGATGGAAAAGGGATATATTGTACAGGAGGAAGGGCTGTGTGGCAGAACTACAGTATTTGACGATCCGCTTCGTCCGGGCAGATGTGGCAGTGAACTCCTTCCGATCATATTAGAAACCCATAAGCCGGAAGATCTGATCATTTTAATGCTTGGAACAAATGACTGTAAGACATTTTATGGTGCAACGGCAGGTAGCATCGGACTGGGTATCCGTAAACTTGTGCGACAGATCCGGGATGGTGCGCCATCAGCGAAGATCCTTCTGATGTCACCGATCGCACTGGGCGAGAAGGTCTGGGATGGATTTGATACGGAATTTGGAAAAAATTCTGTACAGGTGTCCAAAGAGTTGCCGGAGATTTACCGGCAGATCGCAGAGGAAGAAGGACTTTATTATCTGGCGGCTTCTGATTATGCCGTACCATCGGAACGGGATCAGGAGCACATGGATGAAGAAGGGCATAAGGCACTGGCAGAAGCGGTACTGGAAAAGATTTCAGAGATATTGTAATGTGAGTTAGGAGTACAGAGAAAAATTATGACTGGGGAGACTGTAGACAGAAAAGAAGTATTAAAACAGGCATTTGTGAAGGCTCTGCCAATCACAGGAAGTTATCTCTTTGTCAGTATGGCATACGGACTTACGATGCAAGAAGCAGGACTTTCCTTGTTCTGGTCGTTGTTTACCAGCCTGACGGTATATACCGGCGCATTTCAGTTTGTGCTGGTAACATTCTTAAGCAGTGGGGCATCGATTCTCACAATCGCACTTACTGCGTTGTTTATGAATAGCAGGCAGTTCTTTTATGGGCTGACATTTGTTGAAGATTTCAAGAAAATGGGTAGGCGTTATCCATATATGGTTCACACAATGACGGATGAGACATATGCCGTCAACTGTTCCATGCTGTCTTCTGAGGTGATAAGAGATCGTAACGCAGAAAAGGCAAATGACCGGAAACGTAGATTTGATATTATGTTTTATGTGGCATTATTCAGTCGTATATCCTGGATGGTGGGCGCTGTGCTTGGCGGCATACTCGGTCAGATCCTTCCGGTGAAATTAGAGGGAATCGATTTCTGTATGACAGCGTTATTTATTACGATCGCGATCAATCAATGGAGAAGTGTGAAAGTGCATTTGCCGGCACTTGCCGGGTTTATCGGAGGTGTGCTGTTGCTTTTGTTAATAGGAAAAGATTATTTCCTTCTTCCAACTTTGATTCTGGTATCAGGTCTGTTGCTGATCTGTGAAAGAAAGGTGGAAGCTCGTGAATGATCGATATGTATTGATCTGTATTCTTGTGTCGGCGGCAGCTACTTTATTTATGCGGGCACTCCCATTTACCATTCTTGGAAAAAGAAAACAAATCCCTGAGAAAATCCGGTATCTCGGACGAATCCTTCCGGCAGCCATCATGGCGGTGCTGATCGTGTACTGCCTGAAGGAAGTACCGACCGGATTCTTAAGCGGCGGCTATAAGAAGTTGATCGCAGCCGCAGTTTGTGTCGTTCTTCATGTGTGGAAAAAGAATACATTTGTCAGCATCATAGGCAGTACGGTTGTGTATATGTTATTATGAGTAATGACACCGTAAAAAAGGCTGTCGCACCAATCACTTAGTGCGGCAGTCCTTTTTTGTAGTATCCGTTGTAATGAAATTACTTTGTTTTATACGATCACATTGTTGACAGCCCCTCTATTTTGTGATGGGGTTATCTATTCTAAGAATATGTCAATGAATAAGCATTATAGCGGGGGATTATTATGTAAAAATAATTATGTTAATGAACTTGCGCATTAGTGTTCTAGCGCAGCAAGTTTTGCCTGTAATGCAGCAATTTCGGCATCCTTCTCGGACAAAGCAGCATCTTTTTCAGATAAAGCAGCGTCCTTCTCAGATATTGTGGCATCTTTTTCTTCCAATGTTTTCTTCATCTGTTCAATCATATAATTAACAGTATTTTCATCTGCTTTTGCTAAGGCTTGTGAATACATACCGATAACCTCCTTTGGACGATATAAGTATTCGGACATATCCCGACAGATCTTTTCCATCCAGGGATAGTCGGATATTAGTGTAGCAAGGTCATTTATAGAATCAGCTGTTAGCAGAGCTAACCATGCATTAAGTGCATTCTTTTCTTTAGCATACTTGTTATTTTTAAATACGTCAAGGGCGACAACATAGTATTCCTGCAAAAGATGAAGATCAATGCCTGTGTTAAAAATTGTTTTTCCATGATGTATAAAAATATCAGAAGATTTGCATTCGGGTGGACTGTCTTCAAACATGACGATTGTGTATACAGTCTTGATATCGTGATAGGTGAATTGATCTCCTTTTTCTCCCTTGACTCGTGTATATTGACGGAGAAGAAGATCGGACGAATAACAAGACATGCGCTCGCCAGAAAATGCATAATGTATTTTCTGGATCTCTACATTTGCAATAGAGCCATCTTCCAACTGTACGATGATATCCATAATTAATAATGGTGAAGTTGGCAGTAAACGATTTTCCTGCGATAGAACGCTTTGAACTGTAACGTTAATTCCTATGATGCTACTAAGCAAATGAGATAGTCGTCCGGGATAGACATCAGGGTTAAACAGTGCTTTAAAGAATGGATCATAGGTTAAAGGAAGAGATTTATTTCCTTCCATAAATTCTTCAAATCTATTTCGCCATTCATTGTTCAAATCCAGATATTTGCTAAAGGTATTGACATCTTTTTGTAAATCTTTTAAAAAGTCATCTTTTTTCCGAGCTGGGAAAATTTGACGGATATCTACTGACGCGGATTTGCGTGCCGTGGTAGGTGTAATATTATTGCTATCTTCGTTGGGATTATACATTGATTATTCCTCTTAATTTCCGGTACCTGATTTGTCGACAAGACCACCATATCAGAAATAAAAGAGAAAAGTTCATAAATGTAATAAATGGTACTGTTTGATGTAACTTTTGGTAAGTGGATGATTATAACGACTATAAAGGAATAAATTAAAAATCCCTTCTGGTTAGATAAAACGTAAACCAGAAGGTGTAATTAAAGGACTTAGTTTATTATAGTTCACAGAGCTTTGGATTGTCAATTCTAGAATGGTTAGGATTTGGTTAAGAAATATAAATACAATATCGGCAATTAAGAGAAATGAAATAACATGTGGTTAAATTTTCCACATGTGGGAAATTGTTAGATGAAGCTAACGGATAAGGACGATGACAAAATGAATGACAAGTAAAATCCACATGGTACATTCTTACCTTAATAAGTCGTAAAACGCATCAATGGGGGAGCGGATTCCAGAACTTGGAATTTAATAAAAAATTTAGGCAGATCAAGAATGACGAATGGTGTCCGACAGAACAGGATGTATACGCAATTTACAAGCGAATATGTTGCCCTTTAAATTTTCAGAATAACTAAACACCGCCATTGTTTTCTGAGAATTATTGTGCTACATTTTTATTAGTGGTATTATTATACGCATAAAGTGAGAAAGGGGTTAAACGAATGAAGAGAATAAAGAAATTATTAAGTCTGCTGATTACATTTACATTGATTTTCACAATGTCAGGGGTGGTATATGCTGCCGCAGATGATACAGCAACAATTTCAGCATATGAAAAGACGGATAAGAAAGTGGCAGAACTTTCAGCAGCTACTTGTACGATCAAAAAAAATGACAATAAGTATTATTACAAAAATGCATCCGGAAAAACAGATAAAAAGACCGGGTGGAAGAAAAATCAGAACGGGAAGTATGTATATTATGTCGGCTCAAAGGGATATGTAACCGAGAAGATTTCCGGTGGATATTGGTATCATTTTTCCGGCAAGAAATTCGTAAAAAAATCACTTTCTTCCTATAAGAATAAAACCAAAACAATCGGGAAGAAGATTTTTTTTGTTAATTCAAAAGGAAAGATTGTACTGAAATCCGGTTGGAAAAAGGTGTCAGGGGTTTATACTTATTATGTTTCCGGAACCGGTACGGCATCTGTAAAGCTGACGGGAAAGAAATATTATAAGGTGTCAAGAGAATCTTGGAAAGCGCAGAGTCTTGCAAAACATAAGAATGACCGGGTAAAGATCCACGGAAAATATTTTTATGTAGATAAGAACGGATCAATGATTAAGACTGCCAAGACAGTAAAATCCGGTAATTACAAGTTCACGATCAAGGCGGATGGAACATGTACAAAAACAAAGATTGAAACAAAAACTCCTGATAATTCCAATAGTGGAAAATCAGACAATACAGGTAAAAATAATAACGGTAAGACAGATGATACAATTCCGGCACACACGCATCAGTGGTCGCCTTTGGCAGAAGATCATACCATGTTAAAAGATACGAACTATGTAAAGCATGATGCAGTTGTTGAAAATGTATATAAAGAAGTTACGCCAGAACAGAAAAAAGAAATCTACACAACTACAAGCGTGTATGTATGCTTGACATGTGTTTGGAAAAAGAAACCGAAGGAAGGAGAGCCGTGGGTAGATCTGGACGGGGATGGTAAGTGGACCGCACAGGTGGAAGGTAGAGAATACTTTAAGTATTTTTATTATTCAGACATTAATGGATTAACGGAGCATAGGAATAATTATCCATCTCATGGACAATCTACTGTTACAAATGTCCACCTTGGTACTACCATTATTCCGGCCGAATATGGCTACGTTCCAACCACAATCACCCCAGAATGGTCCGAGTGGGATGAACACCGGAGATGTACGGTGTGCGGCGAGGAAATGACCGAACATGCAGTCAGAGTTGGATTTAAAACAACTTACACTCCAGATAAAAGTGGAGATTTGGTAAACATATATGGAAATAAGTATGCCTCAGTTACGGCAGGCGTTTCGTATGAGGACTAATTATTGACACTATTATATTAATATTGTACTGTTAATACAGTTTTGATTCCTTTTTACGGCACCGAACCTAGTTCTCTGAAATAAAAAAGGAAAATAATCTGAAAATAATAATAACAACCAAGGTGAAGAATTTGAATTCTTCACCTTGATTATATTTTATGGGAAAATAGATAAAAAGTAATTTTGTATTCATCAAACCAAATAAATACCTTTATTAAATACGGAATAGGCAGGAAAGTGTGTGGTGGAGTAATAAAGAAAACCTCATGGTAATTTAAAACTCAATCTGTAAATTCTCACCGAGGTGTAACAGGAAAACCAGAAAAGTGGGGGAAGAAATAAAGGAAAAAATTTGGGCCGGCCGTCGCAGTTCCCGCCTTGTGTGGGGGCTGCGACCAAAATTAATTTACATAATACGCAATGCGATCAGCAAGAAAGATGGAGAGAGGTGTTGCTGTTGTATTAGAACGCATCGCTTCGATCATTTGACAGACCGCCCATCTGTTTGCGGTAAGCATTCGGTGTCAGACCATATTCTTTTTTAAAACAATTTACAAAATGACTGCAGGACGCAAAATACAGAAATGAACTGATTTCTGTACAGCTTGCCTGGCTGTTTAACAGCATGTAGCGGGCCGCCCTGCATTTTTCTTTTATGATATATTGTGAGAGACTGCAGTTCATATCTTTTTTGAACAGACGGGTCAGATAGTCCGGGTGGAGCTTCACTGCATCGGCGACATCCGATACCCGGATCGGTTCTGCGATATGGCTGTTAATGTAGGAGACGACCTGCATGACATGATAAGACAGTCCGGGACTGTTATGAAGCTCGTGCATGGCAAGTACAAAATCCTTCACAACAGCCCCTTTTCGCGGATCCAGTTGTTCCGGTGTCAGACATGCATCGATCTTTCGGATATGCATATCACTTAAAGTATAGGCCTGTTCCGGATCCAACCCGGCTTCGATACAGAAACGTGTGATCATGGCAGTCAGAATGACCAGGTGGTATTTTTTGTTCTGCAGTGGGGATGAAGACAGCTTTCCCATGCCTTCCATGGTATCTGCATTCATATTTAGTTTCAGTAGCTCCATATCCCCATTTGCGATCCGCCGGTAAAATGAATACTCTGCCTCCATCGGCAGGTGATAAGACTGTTCCTCTTGCTGCGTTAATAACAGTTTCTGTAATTCTTTATTCATGGAAATACTCCTTTCATATAATATACAGCTATAAAAAATATTTGCATACAAGCAGTACTTTTTCAAATGAACGGATTGTACATCACCCAAAATACAATCAGAACAATGAAGGTCAGCTATTTGATATAAAAATCGGATATGTTATATTCCATACATATGCATTTATAGTATCATAAATTCAGAAAATAACAATTACAATTTATTATTTGCTAAATGAAAAGGAGATCATGCATATGAAGACATGGAAAGGGTATCAGAAGGGTGTTAATCTGGGAGGCTGGTTTTCCCAGTGTGATTATTCCGAGGACAGATTCAATAATTTTATTACGGAAGATGATTTTAAAGAGCTTACAAGCTGGGGACTGGATCATCTCAGGCTGCCGGTGGATTATAATCTGGTAGAGACGGAAGACGGACAGTATAAGGAAGAAGGTTTTGCACGGATCAAACGCGCGCTGGAATTGGGACATAAATATGGTTTCAATATGATCCTTGATCTGCATAAGACCGCCGGTTATTCCTTTGATCCGGGAGAAAAACAGAGTGGATTTTTTGGAAATGAAGCTCTTCAGGAACGCTTCTACAGATTATGGGAAGAATTTGCAAAGCGCTTTGGCGGATATGGAGATAAAGTTGCATTTGAATTATTAAATGAAGTAGTAGATAAAGAAGATGGTGCCGTATGGGCAGAGATCGCACCAAAGTGTGTCGAACGTATCCGTGCATATGCACCGACAACTGATATTCTGATCGGTGGTTACTGGCATAACAGCGTGCAGGCAGTCAGAGATATTCCGATGCCGATGGATGAACATATCATATATAATTTCCACAGCTATGACCCTCTTCTTTTTACACATCAGGGCGCACAGTGGGTAGATGACATGCCGGCGGATTATCATATGGAATTCAAAGGCAGCATGGAAGATTTTTGTGCATATGCAAAAGCACACCTGCCTGCAAAGCTTGCCGGAACGCTGTCGATCCTTGATTATAAGGGAAATCTTGATTCAGCATATTTTGAAGATCTGTTTGCCGATGCGATCGCTGTTGCAAAGGAACGAAACGTAGCACTTTATTGCGGAGAATATGGCGTGATCGAAAACGCAGACCCGGCAAACACTGTATTATGGTATAAAGCCATCCATGAAGTATTTGTAAAATACGGTATCGGTCGTGCGGCATGGTCATACAAGGAGATGGACTTCGACCTTCGCGCTGACCGCCTGAAACCGGTATTTGCTGAACTCAAGAAATATTTTTAAGGCTGTTTATCCATATACCCGGGTAAGACAGATAGAGATGGTGGGTTGGTTGTGACATTTGCATAATTTCCGAATAGAAAGATCACATTGCCAGCGAATGCGGGTGCATGTCTGAGCCAGGAGGGCGAGTTTGCACAAGAGCATGAGCGGATCGAGCATGTGTGCCTTTCTCGGAAATGAAGCAAGTCTCAACCAACCCACCATCTCTGTCTGCCTTACCTGGACCATGGCATTCTTTTAATCAAGGCGTTAATTCTATTTAAGAAACTTTTTCCGGCGTATGCTTGCTTATTCTTTTCGTATGGATTATAATAACAAAAGCTGATTTTTATAGTTAGAAAAGAAGTAGGAGAAAACAAGATGGTAAACGAAGAAAAGGTCAGATTAATGACCAGACTTGCCATGTATGAACAATCAACGGGAAAAGAAGATCTGGAAAAAGGCAGATACTTCAAATCAGATTATGTAAAATATAATTGCCTGAAAACCTTAGTGTCTACAACGATCCTGTTTGTGATAGTTGTAGCGGCATATATTTATTATAACATGGGTAAGCTGATTACAGAGCTGGTAGATCTTGATCTGCTTGGTATGGCCTATAAGCTATTGATCGTATATGCACTTGTATGTATATTATTTATGGTTCTTGCATGGTTTCTATACTCCCATAGATACGCCAAGGCAAAACCTCATATTATAAGATACAATCAGGATCTTAAAAAACTGATCGCATTTTATGATAATGAGGATAAGACCAAAGGAAAGAAAAGGAGGAAGTAATCATGGCATCATTGCTGAGTTTTCGAGATGGTATAAAAAATTTCTGCAGTAAATATGATAAGATCGTGGTACCGGTGATCAGATTTGTGCTTGCACTGCTGATGTTTTGGTCGATCGTACATATAACAGGGGGACATAATGAGACAGCATCCAGCGGATTGATCATTTTCCTGTTATCGGTAGTATGTGCGTTTGTTCCGGATGGACTTGGATATGTATTTGGCGGAGTAATTGCATTTATGAATTATTTTTCCGCAAGCAAGGAGATCGGAATATCATTTATCATCATATTTATTGTGATGTATTGTCTGTATATCCGTTTCTTCCCGAAAACAACATGGATCATGATGTATGCTCCGCTGTTCTTTGTACTGAAGCTGCAGTATCTGCTTCCTGTTCTGGCAGGCATGATCGTTGGACCTACAGCGATCGTACCGATGGCATTCGGTGCAATATTTTATTATTTCTCACTGGATGCGGCAGGTTATCTGAAGGAACTGGAGAAATCAACAGATCCGGAAAATATGCTTGAAAGTTACAAATATATATTCCAGCATTTGATTGATAATAAGAATTTATTGCTCACAGTTGCAGTATTTGCAGTTGTGTTGGTGATCGTATATGTTATCTACCGGATGTCTGTAGAATATTCATGGTATGCGGCTATCATTGTCGGTGGTTTATTTGAAATTATTCTTTTCCTGATTGGAAATGTCGTTTTAGAGGCAAGTATTTCGGTTGGACAGATTTTGCTTGGTTCCGTATGTGCAGTGATCATCGGAGTGATCGTACAGTTCTTTAAAACAGTTGTGGATTATTCAAGAGTTGAGAATACACAGTTTGAAGACGACGAATATTACTACTATGTTAAAGCTGTTCCGAAGATCGTTATGGCAAAACAACAGAAAAGTGTAAGAAAGATCAACGCCTCATCACAGGACTCTATGGAGGACGATACGATTAGTGGTGTTACCAGATAATAGAAATTCCTGCATATGACCTGACTATATTGTCAGGTCATAACTGTATATGACAACAGATCACGGCTCAGGCTTTGCCTGACTTATAACAGCTTGTGGAAAGGAGAGATATCAAATGGATAAGCTTATGGCTTTTTTAAAGACCTATTTTGACTGGTTTTATATTACCAGACCGGATGTTAGTGATATTATTGAGATCCTGATACTCTCGTATGTCATCTATAAAATACTGCTTTGGTTTAAGAGCAGTCGTGCTTGGACGTTGTTAAAAGGTATTGTATTGATATTTTTATTTACCATGCTTGCATCTTTATTGCAGTTCAATACGATTCTGTATATTTTAAAAAATGTGTTCAGCATCGGTATTCTGGCGGTGATCATTCTGTTTCAGCCGGAGTTCCGTCGTGGACTTGAAACATTGGGACGAAAGAAGTTTTTTGACTACATCATGCACGAGGATACAGAAGAAAGAGGACTGTCTGATAAAACGATATACGAATTGATCAAGACCGTGACGGTTCTTTCTGCAAATCGGACAGGAGCCTTGATCGTAATTGAAGATAAGGTTGCTCTTGGCGAGTATATTGATACAGGAATTCCGATTGATGCGGTGGTTACCAACCAGTTGCTGCTTAACATATTTGAGCATAATACACCGCTCCATGACGGTGCGGTTATTCTTAGAAATAACAGAGTTATTGCGGCAACCTGTTATCTTCCGTTATCTGCAAATCTTTCTATTAATAAGGAACTGGGAACAAGACATCGTGCAGGGGTTGGTATCAGTGAGGTATCAGACAGCGTGACGCTTATCGTATCTGAGGAGACCGGTTCGATATCGATCGCAAAGGGCGGAGAACTGTATCGGAATCTGGATACAGAGAGTGTTCGTAAGCATCTGGAGCTTTTGAGTCAGGATGATGTAAAGAAGAAAGATGAACGTCGCCTGAAAGACAGTAAACGTAGACGTAAGAGTACAAAGAAAAGTACCGGGAAAAAGACGGACTCGAATAATATAAAAAACGGAAGGTCTTCTGACAACAGAAAGGAGGCTGACAGTGATGAAAGATAAATTATTCAGTAATTGGGGACTGAAACTTCTGTCATTGATCCTTGGATTTATCGTATGGGTGACTGTTTTGAATGTAGATGACTATTCAACTACACGGCAGATCAAAGATATACCGGTTACTTTGATAAATACAGATGCGATCACGGATAAGAATCAGTTGTACGATATTGTATCCGGTGAAACGGTAGACATAATTATAAAGGGCAGACGATCTGTTGTGAATTCGCTTGGGGCATCTGATTTTACTGCAGTTGCAGACATGTCAAAATTATCGATCACAAATGCTGTCAACATTACAGTAACAGCAAATTCTCCATCCGTTAATAATAACATCAGTATTACGATCGTAGATAATGTGCTTCAGGTTGAACTGGAGGAAGAACAGACAGCATCCCTTCCTGTAACGGTAACTACAAAAGGAGAGACTGCAAAGGGATACACAACAGGTGTTCCGGTATCTACACCAAATCTGATAACGGTTAAAGGTGCGGCAAGTGTGATCGAACGGATAGAAAAAGCAGAGGTGCAGGTGGATGTATCAGGACGATCATCTGATGTAACAGCAACATGCACACCGATCTTCTATGATGCGAATGGTGAAGAGATATCCGGTAAGAAGCTGGAAAGCAAGGCCACGGGAATCTTGGTAACTGTACCGGTGTATAAGACGAAAAAGGTAGCTGTCAAGATTGAGACAACAGGTGTCCCGGCGGAGAACTACAAAGTTGTCAATGTAGAATATGTTCCAAGTGAGATTACGGTCGGCGGTCCTGCAGATGTGTTACAGAATCTGACAGAGATAAAGATAGATGACATTGATGTAGCCGGATGTAATGAGGATCTTGAAAGTACGATTGAGGTTGCAAAATATCTGCCTGAAGGCGTTGTACTTGCTGATGAGAATACAAGTATCAGTGTGCGTGTCACGATTGAGCGGAATATCAGCAGAACGATGACGGTATCGGCAGAAGACATTACGATCAATAATAAAATGACCGATTATGATTACTCGATTCAGTTCCCGGAGGGGAATACGGTTGTGATATCCGGTCTGTCAGATGAAGTGTCCAAGCTTACTGCGAAGGACTTAAAGATTATAGTTGATGCAGAGACATTGTCCGTGGGAACAAATACTGTTGAGCTGTCGATAGAAGACAGCGATACATATACGATCGAGAGTACTTGTAAGGTAACGATTGAGGTTACGGCTATGCCATGATACGGTAATAACAGGCAATAGTAAAACGCTGGATCAGGCAGTTTCGCTATTGCCTGTTTATATATTATGCAGAAGGGAGATTGATATATGGAACAGGTGAATGAGAAAATAGCAAGGTTAAAAAAAATTGTTGAAGAATCCGAACGTATGGTTTTCTTTGGTGGGGCAGGTGTTTCTACAGAGAGTGGAATTCCGGATTTTCGAAGTGTAGACGGACTCTACAACCAGAAATACAAATATCCGCCGGAAACGATCATCAGCCATAGCTTCTATATGCGTGATCCTGAAGAGTTTTACCGGTTTTATAAAGATAAAATGATTTATCGGGATGCAAAACCGAATACGGCACATAAAAAACTTGCCGAACTGGAAGCACAGGGCAAGCTTGCAGCGATCGTAACACAGAATATTGATGGTCTGCATCAGATGGCAGGAAGTAAGAATGTGATCGAGTTGCATGGCTCTATTCACAGAAATTATTGTACAAAATGTCACAAATTCTACGATCTGGATTATATTATTCAATCAGATGGTGTGCCAAAATGCAGTTGTGGTGGAATAATTAAGCCGGATGTAGTATTATATGAAGAGGGTCTGAACAATGACGATATCGAGAATGCAATCCGGTATATTTCGGAAGCAGATACATTGATCATTGGCGGAACTTCATTGGTTGTTTATCCTGCCGCCGGATTGGTTCGGTATTTCAGGGGAAAACATCTGGTAGTTATTAATATGTCACCGACACAGACGGACGGTCAGGCAGATCTTCTGATCGCTGACAAGATCGGAAAAGTGCTGGGACAATTATAAAAATGAAAATAAAACGAAATGGAGAAAGACATGAACAAACTAGACCTTCAAAAAAAGGCTGTTGACATCCGTAAAGGAATTATTTCCTCCGTACATTCTGCAAAAGCAGGACATCCGGGCGGATCACTTTCGGCAGCAGACATTTTTACTTATCTTTATTTTGAGGAATTACATGTAGATCCGAAGAATCCAAAGGATGAGAACAGAGATCGTTTTGTATTATCCAAAGGACATACAGCACCGGGTTACTATTCAGCCCTTGCTGAGAGAGGATTTTTTCCGGTTGAGGATCTTCTGACTCTGCGTCATATCGGTTCTTATTTACAGGGACACCCGGATATGAAGCATATTCCTGGTGTGGACATGTCATCCGGTTCTCTCGGACAGGGACTTTCCGCAGCAGTCGGTATGGCACTGGCAGCGAAGATGTCCGGTAAGGAATACAGAACCTACTGTCTGTGTGGAGACGGAGAGATCCAGGAGGGACAGATCTGGGAGGCTGCTATGTTTGCAGGTCACAGAAAGCTGGATAACCTTTTAGTGATCGTAGATAATAATAACCTTCAGATCGACGGAACCGTTGAGGATGTATGTTCCCCATATCCGATCGATAAGAAGTTTGAAGCATTTAATTTCCATGTAATTAATATCGACGGAAATGATTTTGATCAGATCGATGCAGCATTCAAGGAAGCAAAGGCAACCAAGGGAATGCCGACAGCGATCATCGCCCATACCGTAAAAGGTAAGGGAGTATCCTTCATGGAGAACAATGTGGGATGGCATGGTAAAGCTCCGAATGACGAGGAGTATGCGATTGCAATGGAAGAACTGGAAAAGGCAGGTGACGTGTTATGTCAGAAGTAAAGAAGATCGCAACAAGAGACAGCTATGGTAATGCATTGGTTGAGCTTGGAAAAGAACATGAGAACCTGATCGTACTGGATGCAGACCTTGCAGCAGCAACAAAGACAGGAATCTTCAAGAAAGCATTTCCGGAACGCCATGTAGACTGTGGTATCGCAGAATGTAATATGGCAGGCATCGCAGCCGGAATGTCAACCTGTGGATATGTGCCGTTTATGAGCTCCTTTGCGATGTTTGCGGCAGGCAGAGCCTTTGAACAGGTGAGAAACAGTATCGGATACCCACATCTAAATGTAAAGATCGGAGCGACCCATGCAGGTATCTCCGTAGGAGAAGACGGAGCGACCCACCAGTGTAATGAAGATCTTGCCCTGATGAGAGAGATCCCTGGCATGGTGGTTATCAATCCATGTGATGATGTAGAAGCAAGAGCAGCCGTAAAGGCAGCATATGAATATGTAGGACCTGTCTATATGAGATTTGGAAGACTGGCAGTACCGGTCATCAATGATGAGACAACCTACAAGTTTGAGATCGGCAAGGGCGTAGAATTACGTCCTGGAAAGGATATCACGATCATAGCAACCGGACTTCCGGTATCTGAGAGCTTAGAAGCTGCGAAGCTGCTGGCAGAGGACGGTATCGATGCACAGGTGATCAATATCCACACGATCAAACCGCTTGACGAGGAACTTGTCGTAAAGGCAGCACAGGCAACCGGCAGAGTGTTCACGGTAGAGGAGCATTCGATCATCGGTGGACTCGGCTCAGCGGTTATGGAATGTCTGGCAGAGAAGAATCCGGTTAAGGTAACAAGAATCGGTGTTCGCGATACCTTCGGTGAGTCCGGCCCGGCAAAAGACCTGCTTCATAAGTATGAACTCGATGCAGAGGGCATTTATAAGCAGATTAAAGCAGCATTATAAAATTTCATAAGATTCTTCCGGGAGTCTTTGAAACAAAATAAAAGACAGTATTATATATTATTCCGCAAGACACTTTCGTTCTATCCTCATGTAACGGTACTAAGCTCCCGCCTGTCAGCGGATCGCTAAGGACCGACATTCGGACAGGCTTGCTTCATAATATTAATACTGTCTTTCATTTTGCTTAAAGTACCGATGGCAGATTTAACTTGTAAAATTTTTATAACGCTGCTTTTTATAGATAGAGGGTATGGCGGCAGACAGGGCAATAAAATGAGATACACATATGTAGAGTATAGATAATATTGAGCTGCCCATTAATGAATAAAATGGATGAGAGATATACTATTATGGAGTAAGCCTTATCCGAGGCCGGTACTTAAGTTGCGTCTTTTGCAACTTTATGTACCGCTGCACGAGGATACGAGCGGAAGCGTCTTACGGAATAATATGTATATTCTTATTCATTTTTAATTCATTAAGGGCAGCTACGTGCAAATAAAACTATATATGTGTATCTTACATGGATTCCTGTCTGCCGCCATCCCTCTCTATCATAATTCTAAAATCTTCGGCGCAGTTCTTAAATAAGGATAAAGTCGGTTGACAGAAGCCGGAAGTTTCATTTATCATATCAAGTAGAGTATATCTAAATCTATTATTTCAATAAAATCTTTTCATTCATTGTTCCGTTCATGTTTGGAACAGATACGAAAAATCTATAAAAAGATCAGGAAATAAAACTACATAGGGACAGAGAATTGACAGATCAAAGGGACACTTATACTTATTGTTGTGTACAATCCAGTGAAACAATATGCGTTGGAGCGATAACAGGGGCTTTTATATGTGTACCGGAAAGGGAGGTTGTTTATGCAGGAACAGAAAGTCGAACAGGAAATTGATATCACGAAATTATCGAATGAATTTACCTACAGAAAATACATGATGAGCAGGGACTCCGTACGGCATTTATTTTCTAAATTAAGTGTTGCGGAATATGTCGCACTGCAAAGTATAGAGGCGATCAGCGGAGATTCCGCTATTTATGGAGGAAAGGCATATCTGACCGATCTATCGGTACGTATGCAGATGAGTATCCGTAAGACATCAAAGGCAGTCCGGGATCTCAGAGATCGCGGTTATGTCAAATGGTCACATGATGGAAATGGTACGGACGGAACTTATGTAACGATCACGGATGCCGGTGCGAAACAGCTTCATGAGCAGGAAACGATCATTAAGGACTTTTACGGAAATGTAATTAACAAATTCGGCAAAGAGAATATGATCAATCTGTTGATCCTGATGAAGGAGCTGGATACGGTTATGGAGAGTGAGATTGAAGAAATGCAGGTGGTGAAGAATGATGATGAGTCTGATGAAAATGAATGAGTATGTGGCAATACAGGAAAAGATATGCGAGAAAAATGATTATATCGCACCAAGATTATATGATGAATATGGAGTAAACCGCGGACTTCGCGATGACCGCGGAGTTGGTGTATTGACCGGTCTGACGAACATTTCAAAGATTGTATCCTCTAAGGTGCAGGATGGCAAGAAAGTACCTTGTGACGGAGAACTTTGGTACAGGGGTTATCGGGTGGAGAATCTGATCGGAAGCCTGGGAGAAGATGAACTGGGATTTGAAAAGGTGGCATATCTCTTGCTGATGGGTGAGCTGCCAAATGCAGAGGAACAGCATGAATTTGAGAAGATCATCGGTGGGCTTCGTACGCTGCCATCGAATTTTACAAGAGATGTTATCATGAAAGCGCCGACAGAGGATATCATGAATTCCATGACACGTAGTATCCTGACGCTTGCATCGTATGATAAGAATGCAAAGGACACCAGTGTGAATAATTCTCTGCGTCAGTGTATCCAGCTGATCAGCGAATTCCCGATGCTGGCTGTATATGGATATAATGCATATAATCACTATGTAAAGAATGACAGTATGTTCATCCATCGTCCGGCAAAGAATCTGTCAACGGCTGAGAATATTCTCATGCTGCTTCGTCCGGATAAGAAATATTCCAAGGTAGAGGCAAAGGTACTTGATACGGCACTGATCCTTCATATGGAGCATGGTGGTGGTAATAATTCAACCTTTACAACAAGAGTTGTTACGTCCTCCGGTTCTGATACCTATTCCACAATGGCGGCTGCTATGTCATCCTTAAAGGGACCAAAGCATGGTGGTGCCAATATCAAGGTTATGGAAATGATGGATAATATTCGCGAACATATAAAAGACTATGAAGATAAAGATGAGATAGAAGCATACTTAAGCAAGATACTGAACAAGGAAGCATTTGACAATAAGGGACTGATCTATGGTATGGGACATGCCGTATACTCCCTGTCAGATCCGAGAGAGCGAGTGTTCAAGGATTATGTCGTTAAGCTGGCTCATGAAAAGGGCAGGGAAAAAGATCTCAGGTTGTACGAGAACATAGAGGAGCTTGCCCCGGAGTTGATCGCAAAGCAGCGTAAGATCTTCAAAGGTGTAAGTCCAAATGTGGATTTCTACAGCGGATTTGTATATGATATGCTGGGAATCCCGATGGAGCTTTACACAGCGATGTTTGCAGTCGCACGTATCGTTGGATGGAGCGCACACAGGATCGAGGAGCTGATCACGAATAACCGGATCATGCGTCCGGCATATATGAGTATCATGGAGAAAAATCCCCAGATATAAACAATAGCCAAAAACAAAGCATAGTTTATAACATGAAAACAGACAGTTTATAAGGCCCGTTGAGGTTCTTATAAACTGTCTGTTTTTATGTATGGATCGTTGTATCAGTTATAAAATAAATCAGATAATACAGAAGAAAATTTACAGAAGGAAATATATAGAAGGAAATATACAGAAGGAATCCGCATAAACATATATTTTACATAAATAGAAAAGCAACGGATCACATATACTTAGAAAGAAATGTAAAATTTCCAGATGCTTTTCAGGGGTTATCAGAAAGAACCGGAAATAAGGGAAATTATTTTGGGGATGCCGGTAATACATTGAAAATAAATGATTTTACCATGATTTTACAAAGAATTTTCAAATGCTTGATAGCGACAAAAATCGGGATGGTGTAAATTGAAGAACAGTGAAGTAGAAGAGAGATAGATGACGTATGAAAGTAACATTTGAAGAAGTAAAAAAGAACAAAGCGGTTCAGACATATATAAGGATGGCAGATGAGTCTCTGCGCGCAATGGGATATACGGAGCATGGATTTGCACATGTAGAACGCGTGGCAGAGACAGCAAGGGAGATATTGTTGACGCTTGGCTATTCAGAACGTGAAGCGGAGCTTGCGAGTATCGCAGGGTATCTTCATGATATCGGAAACGTTGTGAATCGGGAAGGACATGCACAGTCCGGAGCAGTTATGGCATTTCGAATATTGGACGATATGGGAGCGGATCCGGAGGACACAGCTGTAATTATAACAGCAATTGGAAATCATGATGAATCAGCGGCATTTCCGGTAAATCCGATCGCAGCAGCATTGCTGATCGCGGATAAAAGTGATGTGAGAAATTCAAGAGTCAGAAATACGGATATTTCATCCTTTGATATTCATGACAGAGTGAACTATGCCGTAAAAGAAAACAAACTGAAGATTATCAAGGATTCACATATTGAGCTGAAATTAAAGATCGATAAATCCATGTGTGCCGTTATGGATTATTTCGAGATCTTTTTACAGCGGATGATCCTGTGCAGGAAGTCGGCAGAGGTGCTTGGACTGGAATTCTGGCTTACAATCAATAAACAGCGGGTAATCTGACAGGGGGTGTATGGCGATTCAAAGAATATTTCATTACATAAAAGAGAAAATAACAGGAGCGATAAAAAGAATGAATAACGAAGAAAAGAATCTGACAAATGAAGAAGCGGCAAATGAGACAGAGAAAAATACTCGGTTTGGAAGAAAAAATAAGCAGAAGGAAGAAAATGAGAAAATACAGGAAGAGAAGCCGGTAAAAAAGGTGAATCATGTCGGACTGTATGAAAATCGTGAATTATCATGGTTGAAGTTCAATGAGCGTGTGCTGGAGGAGGCAGAAGATACCTGTGTTCCATTGTGTGAGCGGATGACATTTCTGTCTATTTTTCAGAGTAATCTGGATGAATTCTTTATGGTGCGTGTCGGTTCTTTGGAGGATCAGAAGCTGTTAAGCCAGAAGCTTCGGGAGAATAAGACGAATATGACAGCGGGAGAGCAGATCGATGCAATCTTAAAGCGTGTATCCGAGTTGAATGACAGGAAGGATGCCATCTATACGTCTATTATGAAAGAGGTTGGAGAGAAAGGCGTTCATCTGACTGATTTCAAAGCTCTTACAAAATCGGAGAGCAAATATCTGGAAGAATATTTTATGAAAGAGATTGTGCCACTGTTATCTGTTATGATCGTGGGAAGAAAGCAGCCGTTTCCATTTTTGAAGGGACAGGAGATTTATGCGCTTGCGGTTCTTGGAACACGAAGTGACAAGAAAAAGATCGGAATCATTCCGTGCAGCAGTTCTGTATTCCCAAGACTGATCCGGATTCCGACGAAGGATGATACTTATATGCTGGTCGAAGAACTGATCCTGCATTTTCTGCCAAAGGTTTATAAAGGCTATAAGGTTCTTGAAAAATCCGTGATCCGTGTAACGAGAAATGCGGATATTGATTTTAATGCAGTCTATGATGAAGACCTTGATTACAGAGATAAGATGGCACAGATCGTAAAGCTCAGAAAGAAGCTGGCACCTGTACGACTGGAATTATCCCGAGATATTAATGGAGATATGATAAAGCAGGTATGTGAGTATGCAGAGATGGAGGAACCGCATGTGTTCTTAAATCAGGCACCGCTTGACCTCTCCTTCTTGTTCCAGATTGAGGATATCCTGAGAAAGGATGCAACGCTTGTCTATCAGAGACGTGTGCCACAGGCATCTCCGATGCTAAAGAGCAATGAGCATATCATACCACAGATATTGGATCATGACGTATTGTTATCCTATCCGTATGAGAGCATCAAACCGTTTTTGCAGATGCTTCAGGAGGCTGCCCGCGATCCGGAGGTTATCTCTATTCGTATGACACTTTACCGTCTGGCAAGAAACAGCAAGGTGGTAGAGGCTTTGACCGAAGCTGCCGAAAATGGCAAGCAGGTTGATGTGCTGGTTGAATTAAAGGCCAGATTTGACGAGGCAAATAATATCGAGTGGAGTCGGACATTAGAGGATGCGGGCTGCCATGTTGTATATGGTATAGATGGCTTAAAGGTTCATTCAAAGCTATGCCTGATCACCAGAAAGGTTGGAGATGAGATTCAGTATATTACACAGGTGGGAACCGGAAATTATAACGAAAAGACTTCCAGATTATATACGGATCTGTCACTGATCACGGCAGATAAAAGGATCGGTGAGGAGGCAGCAAAGGTATTCCAGGCAATCCTGCTTGGTTCCGTGGTAGAAGATATGGAGCATCTGCTGGTTGCACCAAAATGTCTTCAGAATAAAGTAATTGCTATGATTGAGAATGAGATTCAGATCGCAAAGGAAGGAAAGCCGGCTTATATCGGAATCAAGATCAATTCGCTGACAGATAAGAAGATCATAGATAAGCTGATCGATGCATCCAGAGCCGGAGTAAAGATCGATATGGTGATCCGTGGTATTAACTGTTTAAGAAGCGGAATACCGGGGGATACCGATAATATTCATATTGTAAGTATCGTGGGGCGTTTTCTGGAACATTCCAGAATCTATATATTCGGAACGCATGACAGAGATAAGGTCTATATCGCATCGGCTGATTTTATGACGAGAAATACACTTCGACGTGTAGAAGTAGCAGCACCGCTTTATGATGAGACGGTAAAGAATAAAGTTCGTAAGATATTTGCAATGATGCTTCGGGATAATGTGAAAGAGAGAGAGCAGCAGCCGGACGGCAGTTATAAAAAGCTTCCGATGGTCGGACCTGTGTTGAATTCTCAGGAATATTTCTATGAGGAAGCATACAAAGAAGCAGGTGATGCCTTTCATCAGTTGCTGCGCAGGCAGGATGCGGAACAGGAAAATAAATAGCAGATAATATAAGAGAATAAGCGATAAGAATAAAACAGCTGTAGAACGCGCATAATTTCTATAGCTGTTTTATTGCTGTATTTTGTATTATTAGGTTGAAAATAGCGGGTGAAATAGATATAATAAAGTAGTCGAAACAGGTAGATTTTTAGAGAATTATTTTAGGCAACAAACCTGTCACTGATAAAAATGAGTAAGGAGTTTTAACAGCAGCATGAAGCTTTCAATTATATGGAGATTATCTGACAGGGAGGAAAAGAACCTCATCACAGGAAACAGCCTGCAGAAGCAGCTGGAGGATTATACAGGTGATATTCAGCTTTTGATCTACAAGGGAAACGGACAGACATTTGAGGAGACTTTGACAGGTAAAAATCTTGATATTTCTATATATGATATAAATAAAATCCCAGAGAACAGTAATATATTTGAAGACGCAAAAAGTCATGTAACAGGTGATTATGTTACATTTACGGATAGCGGTGACCGGTGGTCAGACGGAGCATTTGTACGTCTTGTAGCAGAACTTGAGATGCATAATAAAAGTACGGTTATTATGCTGAAAAAATGCGGCCCAGATGGGTCTGTTGATGCATTTGCAGGGGATACGACAGGGAAAAAGGTGATCGATCAGGTGCTTCGTAAGAAATTCCACTGCCATCCGTTTTATTTTGGTGGAACAATTCTACGTACAGATAAAATGAATAAACTGGAATTCAAAAATGAATATAAGCAGGCAATGGAACAGGCCAGTATGCTGGATATCTGTGCAAAAGAAAAGAATGTATTATATATCAGCTATATCACATATTTGCGTGATATGGATGAAAATCAGCCATATGCAAAGAATCAGACGGATCTGTTCCGGACATTCTGGCTGCCATTTCTTGCAGAGCTGCAGACTCAGTATGAGACAGTTCCGGTATTTATTCAATATCATTTGATGCATGTGTTAAAAGGCTTTATAGAGCAGAATATGACGGATTGCGGATTTGGAGAAACTGATCCTGATCGCGAAGTGGTGTTTTCCGAGATTAAACAGCTGCTTTCATATGTAGAAGATGATGTTATGCTGAACTGCTACAAATTGAAGGAAACACAGGTTCCGGATATTGTAAAGATGTTTTATGGAAAATTAAAGTATGACGAAGAATATGTCTTTGAGAAGAAGTATTTTGATGCAGAAGCATATTATGGATCGGCAAATACGATCCTGGATAAGATAAGTAATCTGAAGCTTCAGATCGATCAGATCAAATACAGGGATGGAAATTTGTGTGTGGATGGACATGTTCATCCGATCCTTGCTGCTATGGCTGATCAGGTTTATTTTATGTTTGGTGGCAAGAAGAAAGTATTTGTTTACAGCGGCAGTTATACAGGAAAAGAGATTATGGGGCAGACGATGTATCAGGAAGCGATGATACATGTAGATATGCCATTTGAGGATCGAAAAGATTGTTATCTCTTATGTTTTGCTAATTTCGGTGATGAATCTATCAGGATTCCTTTGGGATTTGATTCGGCATATGTTCCGATAAGTGATCCAAATGTTGGAATTGAATGGAATCTTGGCGGATACAGTGCCAGATCAGAAAATGATGGTATTTATTTTTTCAAATGTTCTAATCAGGATAAATGCCAGAAAGAAAAATTATTTGAGAAGAAACTGGGAAAAGCTCGTACACAGGCTGCAAAAGAAAATTGCAGGCTCAGAAAAATGTTCTATAAAGAGACTGCAAATAAGAATAATGCAGTAGTGTTATTCATGGCTGATACGGATCAGACAGAGAGTCGTATCACGGAATTATATCAATATGCAGTATCTGAAAAAGATGGAAATGAATATTATTTTGTTTCAGAACCTGGAAGCACAGTATGGAAAAACCTGGAAGCTGCCGGGGGCAGAATGGTAGAAAAGAACAGTATGCAGCATAAACTGTTAATGCTGTTAGCAGACAGATTGATCGTATCTGTTACAGATATCAGAGGCTATATTCCATTTGACAGAGAACAGATGGATTATGTCAGGGATCTGTTGCATTTCAATGTAGTTTGTATAGGAGAGCGTGCGCAAGGAACAGATATCGTTACGGACAGATATCACTGGGAGACTCCGATCCGGCTTTATTTCTGTACATCCGAAGAACAGTTGCTTCATATACAGAAACCGGGATTCGGATTCTATGGAAGGGATATTCTGCGTTATAAAGAAGACATATCTGAAATATATAGCAGCATTAAACTGGAACTGAGCGAGGAAAAGAAACCGGAAAAGATACATTTGCTTCCGAATCAGTCAGAAGGACTTGTTGACTGTAAGAAGACCACAGAACCGGATACTACAGAACATAAGGAATGGGAATCTCAGGTTCAGGAGATGGTAGAGCTTGCAAAAGAGAACAAGGTAAAACCCGGTAGGAAAAATGTAACAGATGCTTATTACGGTCGTAAGATCGTTCCAAATACGGTTGCTCTGGTAGGACTTGGAAAAGGCGTGCGTGGTTCCATGCAGTATATCCTGAATGAACTGAATTCAAATGACTGCTTCAGGGATTTTAAGATCTATGTGCGGACGGATGAGGAAACGGATGCAACAGTTCAGACCTATATTAAGAATAATAACTGGACGCGGACACAGACCATTATAAAAGATGCACAATATATGGAGATAATAGAGTCTGCACAGTATCTGCTCACTGAGGTATATTTCCCGGTTGGCTGGGTGAAAAAGGATGGCCAGACCTATATCAATATCTGGCATGGCACACCATTAAAGAAGCTGGGACTTGCCAAGAATGCAAACGGAAAGCATAAAGATGGAAACACACAGAAGAATTTTATAGATGCAGATTATCTGTTATATCCAAATGAATACACAAAGGTGCATATGCTGGAGTCATATAAGGTAGCAACACTGATGCAGGGAAAAGCTTTGAACCTTGGTTATCCAAGAACCGGCGGAATGCTTGCAGCATCAAAAGCAGATCTGCATGAGCTTCGTGCCGAGCTTGCGCCGAACGGTGAACATCTGTATGCATATATGCCTACCTGGAAAGATTATCTGGACGTAGAACAGGTTATAGATGAGTCGAAAGAATTATTAGATTATCTGGATGCAAATCTCAGAGATGATCAGATCTTATATGTAAATCTGCATCATAAAGTCAGTGATTCTCTTGATTACAGTGTATATAAGAGAATTAAGAAATTCCCGCCGACGGTAGACAGTTACCAGTTGCTTGCGCTCACAGATGCATTGCTCACGGATTACTCCAGTGTATTTTATGATTATCTGGTGCTGCGCAGACAGATCATTCTGTATTGCAATGATTATGAATTATATCGCAAGAAACGTGGAACATACATGGATCTGATGGAGCTTCCATTTGACAAAGTGCGTACGAAAGAAGAAGTGCTGGAAGCAATTAACCGCGGAAAGACATATGACGATGAAGCTGCATATAAGGAATTCTGCGCTTATGATTCTGTGGATAATGCGAAGAAGCTCTGTAGTCTGTTTACAGGTACAGAGGAATATGTAGATGTAGAGCCAATTTCGGATCATGCGAAGAAACAGGTGCTGATCTATTCGGATTCCTGTGGAGATTCGGAAGATACCAGACGTCTTCGAACCTATATAGAATCTGACGGACATGATGATATGGATGTATTCATTTCATGTAACCGATATCTGACAAATGACAATAAGGATACAGCTTATCCGATGCTGAATAAAATACCGGTTATTGGAACTCATGATGAATATCATTTGAGTGGAGCAGGTATTGCAGCACAGAAGCTCTATGACAATAAAAAGATCACGATCGAACAGGCAATGGGAGTATGGAAATACGACTATGCGGCCGCCGGTAGACGTTTCTTTGGACAGGCGCCATTTGATCTGATCCTATTATATGATGTCGTAGATGCACAAAAGCTTCTGTCATTGACATTTATGGAAACACCAAATAAAATATTATGTATCAGTGATGACATGTTCAGGAAACTGGTGGTAGAAAAAGATCAGTTTCTTAAGGATGCCCTGAAGGTGTGCCTGCCATACATGAGGGGAGTATTTGTAAAGACAGAAGAACAGCGGATGATTTTCAAAGCCATATACGGTGATGCATATGCAGTTCAGCTTATTACAAATGAAAAAGATTTAAAGAATCTGATTGCGTTAGCTGTCAGGGATGAAGGAGAATGATATGAAGAAGGTAATTACGTATGGAACATTTGATCTGCTCCATTATGGACATATTAACCTGCTCCGCAGAGCAAAAGAGATGGGCGATTATCTGATCGTTGCATTATCAACAGATGAATTTAACTGGAATCAGAAGAAGAAGAAATGTTATTTTTCATATGAAGAAAGAAAACAGCTTCTGGAAGCAATCCGCTATGTAGATCTGGTTATTCCGGAGGAAAGCTGGGAGCAGAAGAAAGAAGATATCAAGGAATTCAAAGTAGATACCTTTGTTATGGGAAATGATTGGGAAGGAAAATTTGACTTCTTAAAAGAGCAGTGTGAGGTTGTATATCTGCCAAGAACACCGGATATCTCAACGACACAGATCAAAGATGATTTAGGAAAATAAAAGGCGGTTAATCAGCATGAAGGTTCATGTGCCACATTTGAAGTTAGAGCATAAGACAAGAAGACTTGTATATGTAGGAAATGGTGCAACATCAGTAGACAAAGAATATAATAAGACAGGATCGGCAGATTGTGACCGACGCTTTGTCAGTACTATATGGAGCGGATTCTCATATCCGAAACTACAGAACCCTTTTGTAAGAGAAGATGCAGACTGTATCGGTTTTTATGCCAGAAGACGGACTCCTGCTGTATGGGAATGGTACTGTACGGATGGAAGCTGGCACAGAACAGAGGCGGATATGCCGGAAAAAATGCTGCTTCCGGTTGGATCATCAGTGAAAGAGCTGTATAAGGAAGAGAATAGTATTTATTTTGTCACACAGTGGGAAGATAAGCATGGAATTCGCGTGAACTGCGGATCAGATATATTCTCAAAGCCTTTGATGGGACATGCATTTGGTGGCATGGATGACAAGACTTATCATAATACGATGGCAGCACTGGAGCATGGGATAGGAACAGGTTATAAGGATTTTGAGATCGATTTTTCCTATACCACTGATGGTCGGTTGGTACTTAGTCATGGTTGGTCGCCGAGTAACTGCAAGTGTCTCGGAATTACATATAAACCGGATTTTGATAACATGACATATGAACGTGTGATGAATATGCCGATTCATGGGAATCCGATCATGGATGCGAGACAATTTTATGAAAGAGTAAAGGACGAACCGGACTACAGGTTTGAGGTGGATTTTCATAGTAAGAAAGATGGAAATGAAATTAAAGAAATCACAGAAATTTTGTTGGATGATTTTCAGCATGATGAGGCATTCCTGGATCGACTGCTGGTACAGGTATACAATAAGACAATGTATGAACAGATAGATTCTGTATATCTTTTTAAAAATTATATGTATCTGATTGGACGGCGGACGGAAAGGCTTGATTCCATTATTACGTATTGTCTGGATCATGGAATATGCAGCATAGCTATTCGGATGAATTATGTGAATGAGAAAATGATTCATAAAGTTCATAATGCAGGATTGTATGTATTTTGCTATACGATTAAGAAAGATGCAGATTATGCAAAACACCTGTTGGATTCCGGTGTTGATACAATCTGTACGGATTTTGTTACAGAGGAGCTGTTGGATGAGGCGGATGGGTTTGGATATTTTCCATTCTATATATGCTATAACAGTGATCGAGCTGATGTAGAAAATCATTATTCAGAAGATGTTCAAGATCAGTTTTTACAGACGAAGAAGGGAAATCTGGAGTACAAGGACAAAACGGTTTGGGAGAATGACGGAACAGGAACACTTCGTAAATGTGAATTTTCGGTTCCGGGAAAACGTTTCGTTGGTTGGAAGCTTCGCGTAACCTTAGATGGAAATACATTCTGGTATTGTAAAGATGGATTGTATCATATCAAGAAGGATTTCGATGAGACAAAGGATGTCATACCTTACATATTTGCAGATGAGGCGGTCATTCCTGTCTGGAAGGTAAAACGAAACATGAAATTAGTGATGGTAGCTATATGGGAGGATCTTGGGTGATTCTCCCATATTTTCTAGTTTTTCCGATGTTCTATCCGCCTGTGTCTGCTGTCAGGGTGGAGAGGAAAACATAAAGTGTAATTTCCGTTATGATGCCGGCACTAGCTGCCGGCACAAAGCCCTTGTCTGAACCCATAAGGGTGAGTTAGGGCGACTGACGGCAAATAGGCGTGCGGGCAGAATAGGAAATGAAACGCGTTTTCTCTCCACCCTGACCGCAGGCACAGGCGGATGGAATGCGGCATATGTTGATAGCTTGTTTTTACCAAGTACGGCTGACAGCAGGTACAGGCGGATGGAATGCGGTATATGTTGATAGCTTGTTTTTACCAAGCACGGCTGACCGCAGGCACAGGCGGATGGAATGCGGCATATGTTGATAGCTTGTTTTTACCAAGCACGGCTGACAGCAGGTACAGGTAAATGGAATATCGAATAACAAAGATAAAACAGGGAAGGAAATATGATTATGAAGATAGTGTTTTTGGATCGTAAGACGATAGGAGAAGATATTGACTTGACAGACTTTGAGACTTTGGGTGAGGTTGTAACATATGAAATGTCACAGCCGGAAGAAGTTCCGGAGCGGGTAGTAGATGCAGATGTTATCATCGTGAATAAGGTACCGGTAAACGAGCAGACGATCGGAACTGCTCAGAATCTGAAGCTGGTCTGCGTAGCAGCAACCGGAACAAATAATCTGGATAAAGATTATCTGGATAAACGGGGAATTGAATGGAGAAATGCAGCCGGATATTCCACCACGATCGTTGCACAGCACACATTTGCCATGCTCTTTTATCTGCTCGAAAAGCTTCGGTATTATGATGATTATGTAAAGAATGGATCATATCAGAAAAATGATGTATTTACCTGGTTTGGCGAGCCGTTTACAGAGCTTGCCGGAAAGACATGGGGCATCATCGGACTTGGAGCGATCGGAAGGAAGGTAGCGGATATAGCAAAGGCATTTGGCGCACATGTAATCTATTATTCAGCATCCGGCAGACCGGTACAGGAGGGCTATGAGCAGGTTGACCTGAATACACTTCTTCGGACATCTGATGTTATATCGGTTCATGCGCCATTAAATGAATATACCGAGAACCTGATGGATAAAGCGGCATTTGCAAAGATGAAACGATCCGCGATCTTCCTGAACCTTGGACGTGGACCGATCGTAGTAGAAGAAGATCTTGCGGAAGCCTTGAAGCAGGGCACGATCGCAGCCGCAGGCGTAGATGTCCTTCGGACGGAACCGATACAGCCGGACAATCCTTTGCTTGCTATAAAGGACAGCCATAAGCTATTCATCACGCCACATATCGCCTGGGCAAGCACCGAAGCCCGCACCCGCCTGATGCAGATCGTCCTTGACCATGTAAAGGATTTTGTTGAGACGAGATAAAATGGGTATAAAGAGTGCGTGGGCGGATTGATACCCGGAAATAATTAAGAAGATGGGTATAGTGTAAAATAAATGAATTTTATACCCATAAATAAAATGATTTTTGGGTATGGAAGATTGCTATGGGCTATAATACCCGGAAGCAAGATGGAGATAAGGGTATAGTGAAGTGGTAATCTAAAAGTAGACACCAACCCTATTATTGTAGACAATACTTTTTAGTAAGAGTATCATCAAATCAT